>NZ_JBLZRT010000103.1:0-5787 GCF_048564745.1 Microcystis sp. | reverse complement strand
TAGACCTCTTGCAAAAGTCTTAAGTCGATCCTTGTACAGCAACATTTTTGAAGATTATCAACTACTAATAAATAATTAACTGAAAGTCCCTCCCATTATTGTTTCTATCGTTTGTTTTCGGATTTATGCAAGAGGTCTACTGATAACTCGCATCTGATAACTGGTAACTGATTACTGATTCAGGGCTGAGGACTAAAATAACCGATCATCGAACTAGCTGAAGCATTGATCCCCGTGGTGTGGTACTGTCAATTCAGTGTATTTATCTGCACTGGCTTAAGATTTGTCGCTATTGCCCTCCCCTTCTCCTGTCGCTCTTTTTGAGGCTTTCTATGACCGACATTCCTTTCACCCTAGACCAACTGAGAATTCTCAAAGCGATCGCCGCCGAAGGAAGCTTTAAACGGGCGGCAGATACCCTGTATGTATCCCAACCGGCGGTCAGTCTTCAGGTACAAAACCTCGAAAAACAGCTAAATGTGCCGTTATTTGACCGAGGGGGTCGGAAAGCTCAATTAACAGAAGCGGGACACCTACTCTTAAACTACGGCGAAAAAATTATCACTCTCTGTCAAGAAACCTGTCGGGCGATCGAAGATCTACAAAATCTGCAAGGGGGAACCCTAATCATCGGTGCTTCCCAAACCACGGGGACTTATCTTCTTCCCCGCATGATCGGGCTGTTTCGGCAAAAATACCCAGAAGTATCCGTACAGCTACAAGTTCATTCCACCCGTCGCACCTCTTGGGGTGTTTTTAACGGTCAAGTGGATTTAGCCATTATCGGGGGAGAAGTTCCCGCCGAATTACAAGAAACCCTGCGGATTATCCCCTACGCAGACGATGAACTGGCTTTAGTCCTGCCTATTTTTCATCCTCTGTCTAAGGTAGAAATGATTCAAAAAGAGGATTTATATCGACTAAAATTTATCACCCTCGATTCCCAATCGACGATTCGCAAAGTCATTGATAAGGTTTTAACTCGTTGCGAGATCGATACCAAACGCTTAAAAGTGGAGATGGAACTTAACTCGATCGAGGCGATTAAAAATGCCGTACAATCCGGTTTAGGGGCGGCTTTTGTCTCGGTGACAGCGATCGAAAAAGAACTACAAATGGGCGTGATCCACGCTACCAGAATTAAAGATGTGGAAGTGAGGCGCACTTTATCGGTAATTATTAACCCGAATCGTTATCGCTCAAAAGCGGCCGAAGCTTTTACCCTAGAAATACTACCCCAATTCTCCACCTATCCAGAATATCTGGCTGACGACCACAACTTTGAACCGATTCCTAACTCGCAAACCGCCGAAATTATGAGTAAATAAGTCGCTCGAGATAGGCAAAATCTCCCTCGGAACATTGAAGCTATCTCTTGGGAAAATTACTGCTGGGGTAAATTACTTTTTTATCGACTTTAATCCAATGGAGACTTTCTAAACGACTTCTAAGATTAGTAATAGTTACTCCCAACTCGTCGGCGATCGCATACAGATGTCCCCATTTAGTCAAGTCACGTCCCTTGATGGCTTTCTCTAACTCACTCATCGGCATTAGTAAACAACTGGCAAAATATTGGGCTTGCCATTCAATTCTTTGGCTAGAATCAACTGTCCGACACAGAAAAGGTTGAATTGTCTCTAAGGAATCTCCCTGATGGATTCGATCCAAAAAGTTAGAGACGGCTGTTTGATTAATATGAAGGACAAAATGACCAATTTCATGGGCTAAACTCGAATTTTTAAAACCCTCTTTTGCTAGGGATGAATTTTGGGAATCTCTTAAGAATTTTACATCTTCATTGAGAATAATTTTCTTTTCTGTGGGAATAATCATCGCGGCGATTTCTCCCTCCTTATCTGGCTTTATGTCCGTCCATTCAATAGCCAAATCAAAATGATCGGCCGCTGCTTCCGAAATATCGCAATTTTTTAAGGGACGACGACGATTAGCTTTTACTTTCTTCAGAATATTGTCTGCCTGAGCTTCAATCTCTGTTTTGGGAATAAAACTATAGGGTTTAATAATATCCAAGATATTTACTCCTCTGGTTCTAATTCTGTCGCCTCAGAAATAATTTTTTTGGCAAAATTAGGATTGTCTTTCATGCGACGCAATAAAATTGGCATTTGTTGGTATTTTTGAACTAACTCTTTGAAGACTTTTTGATCATCTGAACTAATTCGTCCTGCCAATTCCCCTAATGTTTGAGCATTTAATTTTAAATGAGTCGCTAAGGACTCAATAACCTGCTGACTAGGAGGATAACCCGCATGATCATTTTCTAGCTTCGATAGATAGGTATAGTCCACCCCAATCAACTTAGCTAGTTCTCTCTGACTATATTCCTCCTCTCGACGAGCTTTGCGGATAACCTGTCCAAATGTTTCTGACACTGCTTTTCTCTCAATCGCTCAAAAAAATTATATCAAGGGTTGACTATTTCAGTCAACATAGGCTAGAGTTAGTTCATCGGCGTTGATTATTTTAGTCAACACCAGAGCAAACACTGCCGTATCATCCTAGCATTATCCTGACCGAGGGAAAAAAATCGTGTCCTGCCAGTTTCCCAAAAAGCCTTGGTATCCTCCGATCAGCTATAGTCTTTGGCGATCGCTAAAACCAGCGATTGGCTATGAGAATTGGCATTGTCAGACAAAACGGGGGTTTGAAAAAGCGCGAAACAAAGAACCAGAAGTCCAAAGATTACTATCACAAGATAATCAACCGCAAAAAATTGGTAAGTTGGCACAACGAGGAGTTTTTGAGTTTCATCAAGAGTCGGTGAGATTATCTGATACCGATGGGGTGGAACAAGTGGCAGAAATCCTGCAATTAAATCAAGAATCTCCAGAAATTCAAGCCAGGGTTTTAGTAATTTTAAACAATTACTATCAACAACCAATTTTATTGAATCAAGAGATTATTAATTTATCTAGAGGCGATGAAGGTTATCCAGAACCTATTGTTATCGAGCAAGGTAACTATCGGTTTAATTTGTACGCTGCCTTTGATTGTATTTTTAGAGAAGCTGATGACACTATACATATTTTAGATTTGAAAACTGGTCAATCTAATTTTGATCGTCGTCAGGCTCATGTTTATTTACTGGCGGCTAGTTACCGTTATCCTCAGAAAAAAATTGTCGCTTCTTTTTACAATTTAGAAACCCAAACAAGCTCAGAAAAAATATCCCTGTCTTCTGAGGCAATAGAAGCAGTTAAAATCGAACTAGCTTCCCTGGCCAAAAAACATCAGCAACAACTACAAAAATATAAAGATCACCCCAAAGATTTTTATCATATTTTTCCGCCTCAAAGTGGCTATGTCTGTCGTTATTGTCCGTTTACATCGATTTGTGATTATGCAAATAAGGAGGTTTAGATCATGAATTACACAGAAGCTAAAACAGCCAATTCCCCGCTTTTTTTGAGTGAAATTAGTTCCTTAACTCTCAAGAATAATTGTTTAAATTGTTTTAATCTTAATCATCAAGTCACCAGGAAAATAGGTAATCGTTTTAGTTGGCAATTCAGTCATAAGTTTCCCGATGTGGTGGTTGTTTTTGAAGATAATTGTTTTTGGTTATTAGCTAAAGAGGAAAAATCTCTTCCCTCTCCACAACAGTGGAAAGAAGCTTTATCAGATATTCAAGAGGTTTTACGAGAAGATATTGGCGATCACTATTATTCTATTCATTGGCTAAAAGACTGGCAGATAACAGCTTTAGTTACAGCACAATTAGCAGTTAGAATTCTGAAAATATTTGGTAAATTTTCCTATCCAATAGTTTTTCCCAAAGATAGTCAGATAAGTGAAAACCAAGTACAGGTAAGGAGAGAAGTTAACTTTTGGGCAGAAATCATCAATGACACCGATCCAGCTATTTGTTTAACTGTTGAAAGTAGTATTGTCTATAGTGGAGATTTAGAACAGTTTTATGAAAATCATCCCTATAGACAAGATGCCGCTAAATTATTAGTAGGTTTAAAGGTTAAAACTATAGAAACTAATGGGACAGCTAAAATTATTAAAATAGCGGGTACAATTGGGGAAAAAAGAGAGGAACTATTAAAAAAAGCTACGGGTTCAATTAGTCGAAGAAAATTAGAAGAAGCTCATCTGGAGCAACCAGTGGTGGCGGTACAATTTGGCAAAAATACCCAGGAGTATATTTATCCATTGGCAGCTTTAAAACCCTGTATGACAGATAAAGATGAGAGTTTATTTCAAGTCAATTACGGAGAGTTATTAAAGAAAACAAAAATCTTCTATGCTGAACGACAAGAACTATTAAAGTTGTATAAACAGGAAGCACAAAAGACTTTAAATAACTTTGGATTTCAGTTAAGAGAAAGAAGTATTAACAGCAGGGAAAATCCCGACTTCTTTTGGACTCCTTCTATTTCTCTTGAGCAAACTCCTATCTTATTTGGTAAGGGAGAAAGGGGAGAAAAAAGAGAAACTCTCAAAGGATTGTCGAAGGGGGGTGTATATAAACGTCATCGAGAATATGTCGATCCTGCTCGTAAAATTCGTTTAGCTATTCTTAAACCAGCTAATTTGAAAGTGGGAGATTTTAGAGAACAATTAGAAAAGCGATTAAAACTTTATAAATTTGAAACTATTTTGCCAGCAGAGAATCAAATAAATTTCTCTGTTGAAGGTGTAGGATTTGAAAAAAGAGCCAGACTGGAAGAAGCAGTTAATCAATTAATTCGAGGAGAAATTCCTGTAGATATTGCTTTAGTATTTCTTCCTCAAGAAGATCGCAATGCTGATAATACTGAAGAAGGAAGTTTATATTCCTGGATTAAAAAAAAGTTCTTGGAGCGTGGAGTTATGACTCAAATGATTTATGAGAAAACTTTAAATAATAAGGGTCAATATAATAATATTCTCCATCAAGTTGTCCCAGGGATCCTAGCCAAACTAGGAAATTTACCCTATGTTCTTGCTGAACCTCTAGAAATTGCCGATTATTTTATTGGTTTAGATGTGGGAAGGAAGCCTAAAAAAAATCTGCCGGGGAGTCTCAATGTTTGTGCAAGTGTGCGACTATATGGAAAACAGGGAGAATTTGTTCGCTGTCGGGTAGAAGATAGTTTAACCGAGGGAGAAGAAATTCCTCAACGTATGCTGGAAAATTTTTTACCGCAAGCTGAACTAAAAAATCAGACAGTTCTCATTTACAGAGATGGTAAATTTCAAGGAAAGGAGGTTGACAATTTACTGGCAAGAGCTAGAGCAATTAATGCTAAATTTATTCTCGTAGAATGTTATAAGACTGGCATTCCTAGACTTTATAATCTTCAGCAAAAACAGATAAATGCTCCCTCCAAAGGATTAGCTTTAGCTTTATCAAATCGGGAAGTTATCCTGATAACGTCCCAAGTTTCTGAAAAAATTGGTGTTCCTCGTCCCTTGCGATTAAAAGTTCATGAATTAGGAGAGCAAGTAAATTTAAAACAGTTAGTTGACACCACGTTAAAATTAACTTTACTCCACTATGGTTCTCTCAAAGATCCCCGTTTACCTATCCCTTTGTATGGAGCGGACATTATTGCTTATCGACGCTTACAAGGAATTTATCCTAGTTTATTAGAAGATGATTGTCAATTCTGGCTTTAGAGAGGAAAATTATTTGGTTCTTCCGAACTTACACTGTAGAAAATTCCTTAAGCTCCCTCTCTGTCCAGCAATGCTCTAAAGTTGATAAATATCAATCTAACAAAAACTGAAAGCCCTATTGTACAAGCTTTACAAGCATAAGTTGTTGATAGTTTT
>NZ_JBLZRT010000102.1:0-16931 GCF_048564745.1 Microcystis sp. | reverse complement strand
TAGACCTCTTGCAAAAGTCTTAAGTCGATCCTTGTACAGCAACATTTTTGAAGATTATCAACTACTAATAAATAATTAACTGAAAGTCCCTCCCATTATTGTTTCTATCGTTTGTTTTCGGATTTATGCAAGAGGTCTATTTATAATAGAAGATTGGACTAAAATTTTCTGTGATTTGCCCATGTTATTGTCTTGCGCCACCGGTAGCGAACAATTTTTAGGTAGTGAAGCGATCGCCACTTACGCCACAGCTAAGGCCGTGATCCTGCCGATTCCCTACGAGGCCACCACCACCTATCGCAAGGGTTGTGAAACCGGACCGGCGGCGGTGATTACCGCTTCCCAACAATTGGAAGCTTATGACGAGGAACTTAAGAGGGAAACCTGTTTAGAAGTGGGCATCTATACCCATGATGCGATCGCCGATACCCGTCAACAACCGCAATTGTCCGCCGAGGAGATGTTAGCCGTCACCACAGCTACAGTTTCTCGTTTAATTGCCGATGATAAGTTTGTCGTCGCCGTCGGGGGTGAACACGCTATCACCACGGGAGTAGTACAAGCTTATCGACAAGCTTTATCGGAACCTTTTACGGTGGTTCAAATTGATGCCCATGGCGATATGCGTTTTGAGTACGAAGGCTCCCACCATAACCACGCCTGTGTGATGCGTCGGGTGTTAGAAATGGGTTTACCGACCTTACCCGTGGGAATTCGGGCTATTTGTCGGGAAGAAGCCGAATTAATCGCTAAACAGCAGATTCCCGTGATTTGGGATCGAGATATCGCTAGGGATGCGGAGTTATGCTGCTTTCGCCAACACAACTTTCAGGAGCCTCCAACTTCAATCACTTCTCCTGGAGAGACTTTATCTAATACGCTACAGGCATCTGGCATTAGGGGAAGTAAGTCAGAAAGTTTGTTGCTGGTTGCTACAAGAACAATAACTGCCACTCCAGTTTGCTGTAAATTTTGCTGATAACGCAAATTTTGATCTGTAGTGAGGAGAATCGTGAAACCCTCCTGACTCATCAGCCTCAGCAACTCACCGTTCTTTTTCCCTGACCATCCCATCTCAACAACTGTGCATACCTCGTAATCGGCAAGCTCACGCTTTAACGGGCGTGGGGCGCATTCATCAAGCAGGATTCGCATAGGCTGTCAACATTTCCTTTGCTAATTCAAGGGCTGAGATCGCCTGTTCTCGACTGACACTGGGAAAATGGTCTAGAAATACCTCTAATGAATCACCAGCCTCAAGATAATCAAGTAGGGTTCTCATCGGCACACGAGTTCCTACAAAAACAGGGGTTCCCCCTAGAATGTCGGGATCACTGTGAACAACACCGGATATTAATGCCATAACAAATATATCCAACTGGCTACTAGCTTTTATAGTCATTGTATCCTAAAGTCATTTGTCGGCTCTATACAAGGTGAGGCTCAGGCATGGGACACTTCACTTGACTACTCTGCCTACATCTTGCCGCTAGACCCAAACTAACTTTTGGATACGATGCACAGTTGGCATTCATACTAAATCTGGTTATTAAAAACTGATTATTTATTCCCCTTTGCCTTTTGCCTCTTGCCTTTTGCCTCTCCTCATAACTAGCCTGTACTCAACGGATTTAGTATCATACCTTGATTCTGCAATGCCTAGACTTACAGCTTTAATCAATGTGCATGGTGCGTTCCCCAAAAATCGATCTGTGGAGCGGTAGAAGTTGCATTAGGGAACGCACCCTACAAGATCGGCGATCGCTAATAAAAATCCCCCCTAAGACCGGGGGATTTTTTTCAGGGTAAAATAGCAAAAGTTGAAAGCCAAGCTTAGAGATATTATCTTAGACTTAAATGCTGATGCTATTGAGTATTAGAGAAGGTTTTAGATAGGTATAGGGTACGATCCGTTTTTGATTATTGGCATCAATCTCTTGTTCGTTCATATTGAGATTTTGCTGAAATTGTCGAAGGAAGCCCGTAATTGTTGCCTGATCACCCTCGGCAAAAACCTCCTCAAACTTCCGGCCATAGAGTTCTCGAAAAGCTTTATCGTAATAGCCCAATCGATCGTATCGATAGTCGGATAAAGTGAACAGACTTTGTAACTGATCGGCAGCCTTTTTATAAGGAGGCAATAGCTGAAGAATGTCTTTTTCGGTAATTGATCCTCTGGCATCTCCAATTATTGATCCTGTAGTATCCTTAATCGCTTCTGGAAGATCACAGTAAGCGGCCAAGGGCATATTAGCGGCAAAAGTCATGTAATCATACTGACCATAGTTAACAGCCGAATGCAGTGGCCCGCAGATAAAAATAATTGTGGTAACGACTTCAATTAAGTCCTCTACATCCGTAAAATTGGCCGGCATTCCCTTCACATTGCCCCCTTGATCTGCCGCAGAATTAGATAATTCTCCGGCCCATGCTTGCAATTCTTGATCGTTAGTGATGTCTTGGGGGTTTGGGTAAAAATAATGGAGATAATCAGAAACAAACTGATTAATAGACTGCCAAACCAGCATCCCATCATCCCGGTAAGGGTAGTGGGGTAGTCGTTCCGTATCGTCCATACCCCGGTTACTTATTTCTTTAGGAAAGGCAAAGTCTCGAAGATTCCAGTTTGCGTAGGCATCCTTAACCAGTGCCATCGACTCGCCCAAGGTGCCGGCCAATAATTCATCCACCGGTCCACCAGGGTTGATCAGTCTCTCTTGTCCCAGATGGTTGTTCGTTAACATAAATCTTAGGTGTGGCTTAAGCAGAAGACTGAGGGGATGATTTTCTGCCAGTTGCCGGGCCGTGCCGATCGCGATCGGTTCCATGACAAAATGAGTTCGACAGAGATGGGAATTCATCTCGTGGTGATTGCTATCGGCCACCTGAACACAAATTTTAGCAAATAGCCAAGCAAGGGGGTTTTTCTCAAAAGGAGTATAAAGCTTTTCCGCATTTTCCCCAAATTGGATAGCGATCGGAACTAATTTGCCCCGATCTCTGATGCCACTTTTCCGCCACCAAAAGAAGGCCCTGGGTTTCGGTAAATATTTTCGCCCTTTGGCATGGGTTCCCCCTTGAATCAAAGAGGGACCGAGATAATTAATGTCCGTACCCGTATAATCGGCAATATAAATGTTTCCCGCTGCTAATTCTTGATTGACCTGAAACAATGGCTCGAAATCTGTCTTAGAACTAGGGATTTGATTGAGAACTTGGGCGCGAGCATCCCCCGGCTTCAGTAAACGTAATACTAGGGGATTAGCTCCCGATAGACGTTGTTCGGCAAAGGCATCATTGGTTTGATAGACTTTGGCGATTTTGGGTAAGGGGATAATGGCAAAGAAGTCCTCATAATCTTGTAGCTCATCGAGGGGATCTAAAAAAGATTTGACTTTGACAGCCAGCATATTGGCCGGTAGTTCCGCAGTTGCCGCCAACCGTTCAGTAATGTACTGAAAGGAAAAGTTTTCCGCTGCAGGCACGGATTCCATGAGGACTAAGGGTGGGAGATACTGATAGTCGTATCTATAGGCTTGGCGTTGAAGATTGAGGGAATCAGCCCGCCGATTCGCATCTGGTTCATTTTGGGGCAGACAAGGAGTGGGAGGAGGGGTATTAACCATTCTGATCAAGTTTGAAAAAATTTAAGTAATTGTACCTTGTTTTTTCTTCCTTACATTGATTTCTGAACATTTTTTAATAATTGATTCTCGCTATCACCCATTTTGATTCTCAACATCTGGCTTTCTTTTTCATCTGGCAACAAATATCAGAACGGGAATATCAATATCAGAAACTCCTCGGGTTTCCAAATCCCAGACAAATTGTTCAAAATTAGGATACTCTGACAAACATTCTTGAATAAACATGGGTACAGCAAAAAAAGTTAAGGGATGTATCTATTGATAGATAAGGGGTTTTGGCTATTGTAGTAGATATGTTTGGGGTCAGTTGAGATAGACAAAAATAGTCAAAATATTTATAATGGAAGGCTGGACTAAAATTTTCTGTGACTTGCCCATGTTATTGTCTGGCGCCACCGGTAGCGAACAGTTTTTAGGGAGTGAAGCGATCGCCACTTACGCCACAGCTAAGGCCGTGATCCTGCCGATTCCCTACGAGGCCACCACCACCTATCGCAAGGGTTGTGAAACTGGACCGGCGGCGGTGATTACCGCTTCCCAACAATTGGAAGCTTATGACGAGGAACTTAAGAGGGAAACCTGTTTAGAAGTGGGCATCTATACCCATGATGCGATCGCAGATACCCGTCAACAACCGCAATTGTCCGCCGAGGAGATGTTAGCCGTCACCACAGCTACAGTTTCCCGTCTAATTGCCGATGATAAATTTGTCGTCGCCGTCGGGGGTGAACACGCTATCACTACGGGAGTAGTACAAGCTTATCGACAAGCTTTATCGGAACCTTTTACGGTGGTTCAAATTGATGCCCATGGCGATATGCGTTTTGAGTACGAAGGCTCCCACCATAACCACGCCTGCGTGATGCGTCGGGTGTTAGAAATGGGTTTACCCACCTTACCCGTGGGAATTCGGGCTATTTGTCGAGAAGAAGCGGAATTAATCGCTAAACAGCAGATTCCCGTGATTTGGGATCGAGATATCGCCGGTGATCCGAATTGGATCGAAAAAGCGATCGCCAAAATTACCACCGAGAAGATATTTTTAACCATAGACGTGGATGGCATCGATCCCGCTTTAATTCCGGGGGTGGGAACACCGGAACCGGGGGGGTTAAGTTGGCATCAAACCCTAAACTTTCTCCGTCGTCTTTTCCAAACTCATCAGGTGATTGGCTGCGATGTGATGGAATTGGCTCCGATTAGTGATTCGGTGGTCTCGGAATTTACCACTGCCAAGTTAATTTATAAGTTAATTGGCTATCAATTTACTTTCTAGGGGCTTGCCTAATTAGGAGCAATCGTGTTATAATAGCGATCCGTGCGGACGTATAGCTCAGTTGGTTAGAGTACATCGTTGACATCGATGGGGTCACTGGTTCGAATCCAGTTACGTCCATAAATTATCTGCCCTAGTCTTGGTCATAACCTTCATTTCTAATGATAGGATGAACGATCGAAGCTCTCCAGACAAATCCTATGACTAGCTTACTGCGCGACTTTTGGTATGTGGCCACACCGGCAAATAAACTGAAACCCGGTCAGCTAATGGCCAAAAAAATGCTAGGTGAACCGATTGTTGTTGGCAGGAGAGAGGATGGAGAAGTGTTCGCATTGCGGGATATTTGCCCCCATCGTGGCATTCCGCTGCACCATGGCTGGATTGAAGGGGATGGGGTGTACTGTTGCTATCATGGCTGGAAATTTAATACTAGCGATGGCGTTTGTTCTGAGATCCCCTCATTAACGGAACACGATCGCCTTGATATTAGCAGAATTTGTGTCACCAGTTATCCCTGTCGTGAAATACAAGGTCATATCTGGGTGTTTATTCCGGCAGACTCAAAAAGAGAAATTAATCGAGAAAATCTGCCCCCTGTGCCGACTATTGCCGATTTTGGCAAACTTACCCCCAAAATAGCCGAAACTATCACTTTTGACTGCAATATTGACCATGCAGTGGTGGGATTGATGGATCCGGCCCACGGTCCCTACGTTCATACTTCTTGGTGGTGGCGCAGCGGTCCGCGCCAATTTCGGGTCAAAGAAAAACAATACGAACCTGTTCCCCTCGGTTTTCGTCTTGCCCCCTATGATATGCCAGTAAGTGCGAAACCCTATAAAATTTTGGGTAATAAAGTATCGATTGAAATTGTTTTTGAATTGCCCTCGGTGCGTACAGAAATACTGCGAGGCGATCGCCATTTGGCCTGTGCTTTTACGGCAATTACTCCCATCGATGAAAATCACTGCGAAGTCCATCAAAGTTTATACTATACGATTCCTTGGTTGGCATTTTTAACCCCTCTTTTGCGTTATTTAACCCTACAATTTCTTAAACAGGATCGCGATGTGGTAATTAAACAACAGGAAGGACTTAGTCATCATCCGGCTTTGATGTTAATTGATGATGCCGATACCCAGGCCAAATGGTATTATCGCCTTAAGCAAGAATACGAAAAATCTCAAGCAGAAAAGCGGGATTTTGTCAACCCCATTAAAGCACAAATTTTACGGTGGCGTAGTTAGAATTAAGTAGCTGGTTATAATTAAATTAAAAATGGATTTTAGGTTCGATCCCCCCTGCCCCCCTTGATAAGGGGGGTGCCGATCCCCCCTGCCCCCCTTGATAAGGGGGGTGTCTGATTTTAACGCCTACCTACTTAGATCATTTTATTTAGGTTCTCACTAAGGATTTATTGACACTGGTTTCAATTTGATAAATAGAGGAAAGGACGCTACCTTGATGATTATTGACTAGATCGTATTTGACTTCTTGTAAATAATTAAAAATGGCATCTCGCAGAATCGGTTTTTCAATGTTTACCGTGTGCTGATAGTCCCATAAATCCCACACTATCAAACCAATTCCCACGATTGGATCGATTAATTCTGCCCCAAAACTACTCGCTACTGCTCCACCGGTTTTAGTGGCAATTTTCGCCCCCGTTTTTCCCGCTAGGGACAAATAAACTGTGCTGCCCACTTTCATCACTGGAATCAGAGATTTAACTCCCAAAGCAGTGGCACCACCGACTAAAAGTTTGATTGATGTGTTAGAAATATTGCCCTCGGTATCTTGAATTGTTATGGCTATATCACTAAGATAACGGTCCCATTTGCCTTGGGGAATTTGATAACTGGCCTGTATATTTGCCAATTCATTGCTTAAATTATTGACATATAAATTAACGGCATCTCTAGTAATTCTCTCTAGACGCAATTGGGCCTCTTGGGGACGAATTACCCTTTTAGTAAACTCGGTTTGAATAGTTTTGGTCAAATTTTCTGCCACCACCTGTTCTGGGGGTGGATTATCTGTATTGACCCAGTGAGCGATCGAGGAGTATAATCCACTTAAAAAGGCCTTGCCCTCAAATTGTTTTTGATTGAAATAGTTAAAATACCAAGGCAAAAAACCCTGATCTACTCGTGTCATCAACTCCTCCACCCATCCCTCAATTTCTCCTAGGGCGAAGTTTTGAGAATTTGCTCTCGCTGTCTGTAAAGCTTGGCTAATTTCTCGATCGATTTGACTGTTAGATTTTTGGGGTATAGTGATGGGAATCTCTAGGTTAGTTTCGGTAGCAACCCTAGTTTTTAACGGTTCATTGCCGGCAGTTCCTAGCCAAATTTTCCCTAAAAGAGGCACGATAACCACTAGAACAACTATAGCCCAAATTAACGGGGTGATCGCCTTAATCAGTTGACTGATCGCCTGAATGCGGTTAGTTTTTTCACTATACTGAGGTGGCTCAATATTCTCTTGTGAATCTGGCCTGGAGTTCATCAGCTAACCTACTTAAAATTATTAGATCATCGTTCTCGAAAAACCGCAGAAACCCCAAATTTCCGAGCGGTAAACTGGAGAAGCCATTATCGGGTAGAAGACAGCCAAGACCCGATAAATATCGGCAATTTCAGCGAATTTCTGCCTTCATCCGCTCAAGGGTTTGCTGCATTTGGTCGAACATCATTTGCGGAGTCATGCCAAATTGACCTAATTGGGTTTTTAGCTGTTCTACAGTCATTTGGGCGGAGAAATCCTCAGATAACTCGAAACGCTTCATAAATATCTTGTAGCGTTCCATTAACTCCTCCATCCTATCGATAAAGATGATTTTGCCCTCTCGATCGAATTTACCGTACTCGCTGCCCAGTTGTGTGAGAGACTGGTAATCCTCAAATAGCTGTCTAGCTTCCTGTTGAACCACTTCTGAGTCAAAGAATCCCATAATCTTAAAACGGCTTATCGTCGATAGTTATTCTCCATCCCATTTTATTTTAGCTGGGGAAAAAGTCTAGCTCCAACCCATTTACGGATTACCGTATTGGGGAAATTGAGAGGACCACAAACGGCCCCCCCGTCGCGGTTTAACCGTTGTCTCAGGGAGTTTAAGATTAAAAGTGAAAAATCAAAAATTGTCCTTTAACTGCCCCACAGTGGCTATTTCGCTCAATTTAGGCCGCAGCCCTTATAATTTGCCAAAACGACGATGACGACCCTGATAATCTTTTAAAGCGCGGTGAAATTGCACTCGATCGAAATCGGGCCAGAGGGTGTCAGTAACGTAGATTTCCGCGTAGGCCATTTGCCAGAGTAAAAAATTACTAATTCGCATTTCCCCACTACTGCGAATTAACAGATCTGGGTTAGGAATCCCGGCAGTATAAAGATACTGTTCAAAGAGAGATTCATCGATCGCTTCCGGGGAGATTAAACCCTGTTGCACCTGACGAGCGATCGCTTGACAAGCTTGCACAATTTCCTCTCGGCCACCATAATTAGTAGCTACCGTAAATTGAATACCGGAATTTTTGCTAGTTTCTGCTTGAGATTTAGTAATTTCCCGTCTTAAAGACTCTGGCAAGGCTGATAAATTACCAATAAAGCGAATTTTGACATTTTCCTGCATCATTTCCTCTAATTCGCGCCGCAAAACCCGCTCGAATAGAGTCATTAAAAACTCCACTTCCTCCAGGGGACGACCCCAATTTTCCGTAGAAAAAGCATAAGCGGTTAAAGCGGGAATCCCCCAGTCACGACAACAGCGCAGCAAGTCTTTTAGTGCATCCACTCCCCGTTGATGGCCCATAATCCGCGGTAAACCACGACTTTTCGCCCAACGACCGTTCCCATCCATAATCACTGCGACGTGCTGAGGCAAACGGTTTTTATCTAAATCCGTGGGTAATTCTGGTGATAAGCTCGGTTTAACAGTCATTTTCTATCTTTCGGGGTTGCTCTGGGCGAACGGGAGAATTTTTCTAAGATTAGACGACCTTTTAAGCCAATTGTACGCCCTAAACGTCCCCAACTCGGTGCGACCACTTCCCCCTCTCCCGACGGAGAAAACTTCGCTTCGAGAAGCTCTTTTAGTTTACTACTGGTTAAAGGCCGATCCAAATTACCCCCCGACGCGAGGGAAATCGAGCCAGTTTCCTCAGAAACCACAATACAGATACAATTATCTAGCCTTTCGGTAATGCCCATGGCCGCCCGATGACGGGTGCCTAATTGCCTAGAGGTACTGCGCTCCGATAGGGGTAGAATAACACCAGCGGCCACCACTCGATCGCCCCGAATAAATACGGCCCCATCGTGCAGTAAAGTTTTAGTTTGAAAAATAGTTTGAATTAATTCCTTAGATACTTGGCCATTGAGCGTCACCCCCGGATTGACAAACACCTTGGTGTCGAGATTGCCACTGGTTTCTAATACCATCAGCGCACCGGTGCGATTTTGAGATAGATCCTTCACCGCGTCCACTAACTCATCAATGACATTATCGGTCTTGGGAGTGGGGGAACTTTTTTTAAATAATTCCCACACTTGACCTTTGCCCAATAATTCTAAAAAACGGCGGAATTCCGACTGAAAAATCACAGCGATGGCCACCGCTGCCCCTAAAATCAATTTTTCTAGGACTAACCCTAGCAAGCGCAATCCTAGGGCATCGCTAATCACCGAGGCCAGCATTAAATAGATTAGTCCTCGCACCATCCAAAAGGTACGCCGCTCGCCGATAATTAGCAGCAGCATATAGGTAAGGAGGAGAACTAACCCAAAGTCTAGGACTGACAGACCATGGCTGAGAATCCAGGACAATAACCGGCGAGGGTCCAGAAAAAAACCCGACATGGGGGGACAATAGCGATGAGGTTTATATTAAGGAGAGTCGAGTGGGTAAGCGGTCTTGACGCAGCAAATCCGCCAGATTTTCCCGTTCAAGGATCAGATTAGCTTCTCCGTTTTGGACAATTACCGCCGCCGGACGGGGTAAGCGGTTGTAATTAGAAGCCATACTGTAGTTATAGGCCCCCGTGGCTAAAACCACTAAAATATCCCCCGGGTTGGTTTTCGGTAGCGTAATATCCTTAATTAGAATATCCCCAGATTCACAATGTTTTCCAGCTATTGTCACCAATTCCTGACATTCTTGACTCATTTTATTGGCAACCACGGCCCGGTAAACCGATTGATAGGTAATCGGTCGGGGATTATCAGACATTCCGCCATCGACGGCGATATAGGTGCGGATTTCGGGGATTTCTTTGCGATTACCCACTGTATAGGCCGTTACGCAAGCGGTGGCAATCAAAGAGCGTCCCGGTTCGGCAATGAGCAGCGGATAAGCGATACCTCTTTCCTGACAAGCTTTAGCCACTGCTAAGGACACCGCTTGCACCCATTCCTCGATACTTGGGGGGTCATCACTTTCGAGGTAGCGAATCCCTAAACCACCACCGACGTTTAATTGCTCTAGGGGTAAACCCCGTTCTAAACCTAATTTAAACCAGTCTGCCAAGACAGCGGCTAGGTCTTGGTGGGGTTGACGTTCAAAAATCTGGGAACCGATGTGAGCGTGTAAACCCAGACAATTCAGCACCGGATGAGCTAAAACATAGTCAAATACCGCTTCGATTTGATGAGGGTCAAAACCAAATTTACTGTCTAAGTGACCCGTGCGAATATATTCGTGGGTGTGGCACTCGATGCCGGGGGTTAACCGCAACAGCATCGGAATAGGGTTATCAGGGCGGTTTTCGCCTAATTTAACCAGATTTTCTAACTCTAGCCAGTTATCAACGATGATAATGCAGTTATGCTCGATCGCATATTCTAACTCGGCGATCGATTTGTTATTACCATGAAAGTATATCGGCACATCGGTTTTATTGATCTGGTCTAAAGCGGTTAACACTGTGTGAATTTCTCCGGCCGACACCACATCGAAACCTAATCCTTCACTAGCGACCACGGCCGATACGGCCAGGCAATTCCACGCTTTCGAGGCATAAATTACCCTAGATTCTCCGGGATAATGAGTCTGGAAACCTTGCAGATATTGACCACAGGCAGTGCGGAGGGTGACTTCATCGACAATATACAAGGGTGAACCGAAACGTTCCACTAGGGTGGTCACATCGCAACCACCGATTTCTAGACAATCGCGGTTATTAACCTTGGCTGTCAGGGGTAACAGGGTTTGATTCGGGGATAGACAATCTTGATAGGCTAAATATTTTTGTCCGGAATTGCTGATTTTAGGTTCAGTTGATAGCATGATCGGTGTTTTTTGTCAAGAAATCGATAATTTTTGTTACAATCTCCGTGCATCCCCGATTCAGTCAAGGGAATTTTGACCGTCGGTGATCTAGATATAGTCATTTCAATTAAGATTGAGAATATCAATGCCAGAGTTCATAAGGATCCAACCAGTCTAGATTGTATCAGACTTATCTGAAATGACTATAACCAAAATAGTTCTCTCTTTCACTTGACGACAAGTTCTAACCTTTCTCTGATCAGTAAAAATCCCTAGGAAATCCTGCTATACTTTGCACGGCTACAACTTGCATTTTTTACTCAAAGACAGCGCAAACTTCATTAATAATTTGTGTACTGATTAAGATATTTTCCCTGCTGGTTAAAGCGTTCGCTAGATCGCGTTTTTGCCTTTCTTCAGCATCGTTACACTCTGGATCTATTAAAAGACGGTATAGCCAGATATTAGAATCACAAAAATCAAGAGGATTGTCCATAATTATAGCTGATGAATTTCTTGCCGATTTAGTTGAAGAATACCTTTAACAGCAACGGGTTTTTGAGTTAATTCGGCAATGATTCCAGTGGTTGATATTTTTTTATTTTGTTTGATCACAATAGAACTCTTGCAAATTAATTATATGTTATAATGATGGGTTAACTAATTTTTTTGGGAAAATTAGTTAACCAGTACATTCGTCCTGAATGAAAACTTGAAGTTTAACTTTTAACTCAAAACTCTTTAGATATGCTTTAATTTGGTTATCAAAACCTCTTTATTTAAGCGGCACAAACTATCTCAATTTTTATAATTGAGAATAAATTCTCCTTGACTTGATTAATCTTTAGGCAACTTTTAAGAAGCTGCTATACCTATCCCTAACTCACAGTTATAAATAGCCGCCAACAAGTTAACTCTTAAACTATATCTTCGACGACGATTCCGCTATTTACAGGATAAGATTTTAAAGATTTTGAGTTTCCTATTTATAGGTTCAATGATAATCCTTTCGTAATTAGTCAGTGCAATAAGAAAAATTAACTGAGAATGGACAAAAAGCACTGCCTGAGTGTATCATGGCAGATATGGCAATTAACGACCAACTACTGTCCACCTTAATCAATGCCCCAGACTTCGACCCAGAACAGATGGCGGCGGCCTTTTGCTGCGAAGCCTATGTACTACAGAAAAAAAAGAATCAAGAACGAGAAAGCAAGCTAGTCCAACTAGAAGAAGAATTAGAGCAGTTCAAGGAAAAGTTCCACAAGCTTATTCAAAGGAGCAGTGAAAATAGCTCCCAACCGCCATCGGCAGACAAATACAAAAAAAAGAGTCAAGGAGCAGGGACGAAAGGGAAAAAGAGAGGACCTGCCCACGGTTATGAGGGGAAAACAGGCAATGGCTTTGAACAAGTAGATAACTATATAGCACTGAACCGGGAAATCTGTCCAGTCTGTGGGACTGTACCAGAGAAAGTAGGAACAGCCCCCGTCAAGCGCAATCAGATAGCTGAATTGGTAAGTAAACCAGTACAAATTAATGAATATCAGCGACCACTCTACCAATGCCCGAATTGTGGGAAACAAGGCTATGCTGAGTTACCCCTGGGTTGTCGGGAAGACTTTAGTTACGCTGCATTACTGAGCAGTTTGGTCGGATGGTTGGGTTATGGGGGTCATCTGAGTTGCGCGAAACAAAGGTATCTGGTGGAGACAAGTTTAGGCCTTCCGATGTCTCAAGGAAGTCTCGCCAAAATGCAGCAATGGTTCTGTCAAAGCCTCTACCCTAACTGTAGCGGGCGCGCGTTCTCCACCTCAAAAAGACTTTGTACTATCTATCTAGGGCTTAAGGACTACTTTATTCTCAATAATCGCTGCTTCTTGCTGTGACTAATTACGCCTATCCTAACCAAGAAGTTAATTTTGTCCTATTACTTACTATGTCTAACAACAATTCTGAACGAGTAGTGCGTCGTGGTCGAGTTTTTCCAGAGATGCAATCTACAGAGGAAGAAAAGGCCAAACATCGCGCCCGACAATTAGAATTTTATCATCGTTGTTGGCCGATTTTTCAGAGTTTACAGCCCCGGTTAATGAAACATTATTATGGTTGGTACATTGCGATCAAACCCGATAGCGGCGATTATTTTATCGATCCCGATCAAGAAGTGGCCAGCAAAAAAGCCAGGGCAAAATATCCCGACAAAATTCATCACATCTTTGGCATTAATGAAACTGGAGTTAGTGGCAGAATATGATTGAAGGGAGATTGGGAAGCAAAGGACAAATTTATTTTGATATCGATTTAGTTGGCGATGATGGATTGATTCTCCCCGCAGAAGTTATGCTGGATACGGGGGTTACCGAGTTTTTAGCCATAAATAGTCAAGATGCTGACAGTCTTGATTGGCGTTTTTTGCGACAAAATAAATTGATAACCGCTCAAGGAGAAGCATTTTTTGATATATATTTAGGCAGAGTAAGAATTGATGGTCAGGAATACGAAATTCCCGTTTTTGCAGGGGAGGCAATTCAGGAGATTTTGTTAGGTTCGCGGTGGCTCAAACAATTTATCTTAGTAGCTAATTATCAACAAACACAGGTGACATTAGGGTAATGACAAAAAAGGCGATTATTTTACTTTCCGGGGGATTAGATTCAGCGACAACAGCAGCGATCGCTTTAGCTGCTGGTTATCAATTAATCGCCCTTTCCTTTCGTTATGGACAAAGACACGAGCGGGAATTAGCGGCGGCGAAAAAAATTGCTAATTTCCTCAATATTAAAGAACATCATCTGATCGAAGTCAATCTATCTTTGTGGGGAGGTTCCGCTTTAACCGATCAATCTATTGCTATTCCCCAAGAGGGAATTAACCCAGATATTATCCCGATTACCTATGTGCCGGGGAGAAATACAGTTTTTATTTCGATCGCTCTTTCTTTAGCGGAAGCAAGGGCAGCGGAGGCGATATATTTAGGAATTAATGCGGTGGATTATTCTGGTTATCCCGATTGTCGTCCCGAGTATTTAGATGCCTTTCAAACTTTAGCTAATTTATCATCGAAAGCGGGTTTAGAAGGTAAAGCGCCCCAATTAATTGCCCCTTTGGTGATGGATAGTAAGGTAGATATCGTCCGTCGTGCTGTTAGTTTAGGGGTTCCCATTGCTGATACTTGGTCTTGTTATCAAGGAGAAGTTGAACCCTGCGGTTTATGTGATTCCTGTCGCATCAGAGATCAGGCTTTAATTGAGGCTGGTTATCCCGAATTAGCCACTCCCCTGTGGAAACAGTCGGAGAAAATAGGGAGGATAGTAAAAAATGGAGATAATCTAGGCAATTAAATGTTCAATGAGGATTTTACTGCCGATTAATATTAAAACTAAACCGCCGAGAATTTCCACCTTTTGACTAAATAAATTACCGAATTTATGCCCGATAAAAACAGCTATAAAACATAAAGCAAAGGTAATAAAACCGATGACAGTGCAAGCTAAAAGTAAGGGAGTTTTAATCATCGACAAACCCAAACCAACTACTAAAGCATCGATGCTAGTAGCGATCGCTAATCCGATTAAAGTATAGGAATCTAGAGGATTAAATTTTTTTTCCTCGTCATCATTTTGAACAGCTTCGTAGATCATTTTACTGCCGATCGCCCCCAAAATAATAAAAGCGATCCAGTGGTCAAAAGAGGCGAGTAAATCGCGACAAGTTAGACCGATACCCCAACCGATCATCGGCATAATCGCTTGAAATCCCCCAAAAAACAAAGCAATTTTCAAAGCCTTATTAACATGAATATGACGAATCATCAGGCCACTGGTCAGAGAAACGGCCACGGCATCGGCGGCTAATCCCACGGCCACAAAGGAAGTGGTTAAAAGTTCGAGTGAAGTAAACATCTATAGTTGTTTATCCTTTAATTTCCCCTTATCTTAACTAATTTTTCCCCAAAAAACTTTCATATTTATCTCATGATCCTCTCATTTATCTATCATTTCTCTAACCTAAAAATTAACTGCTCGATTAGTGAGAGGAGCGAATTGAAAACGTTTAAAAGCAAAAGTATCACCGTAGAGATTGAGGGTGATTACCGGTTCCTCACCGATTGCCTGAATCTGATGGATTGCTTCTGGGGTAAAACTGATGATATCCTCAGCTTCTAGGACTTTTTCGCTCGCTACTGCGATTTTATCGGGAAATTCAGTTAGAGGAGTCCGAGGAACCAGTTTTTGGAGTTAACTAACCAATGCTGCTGTTTCGTGAATTCCCCTGAATTTTTTCCCAGACAAAGTTAAGAAAGATACCTTTTCCCATCATCGATCATCCCGTCTGCTTTTCCGGTGGCGAACGCTACCATATAGGAAAAGTACCAAGTAAAAAATGATCATAATTTCGAGAATTACCAGAGAATCAGAGGGGAGAGAATGGTGATAGAATTAGCTAATTGACTCCAGTAACTTAAGCACCCAATAACCGCTCACCGAAAATATGGCTGATTTTTTTAACACCTATGGTTTTTTAATTGTTTCAATGATATTTGGAGCCAGCTTAGGCATTTCAGTTTATCTGCCCTTAATGGCCGGTCAATTATCCTTAGCAACCCCCGGTTTTTACGCTTTAGGTGGTTATGTGGCCGCCATTCTTTCCACGAAAGTTTTTACTAATACCGGTAGCAATTATCCCCTTACTTTGGTCTTTTTAGAAATTTTAGTTGCTGGCATTATTTCAGGAATATTAGCCATAGTTTTAGGTATTCCTGTTCTCCGTTTGCGAGGTATTTATTTAGCTATTGCCACGATCGCTTGGGTAGAAATTTTGAGAATTATTGCCCTTAATCTCGATATAACTGGTGGTGCAGTCGGTATTTTTGCCATTCCCCAACCTTTCACCACTCAATTAGCCTACCTTTGGCTGGCTTTGCCCCTCTTATTCCTAACTATGCTGTTTCTCTACCGGTTAGAAAACATCAAAATTGGTCGGGCATTTAATGCCATTCGTGCCGATGAATTGGCAGCTGCGGCTATGGGAATTAATCCCACCTATCACAAGGTTTTATCCTTCACTTTCGGGGCAGTTTTAGCGGCAGTTGTGGGGGCGGTAAGCGCCCATTTTCTCAATACTTGGAATTCCCGTCAAGGAACTTTTGATGCCAGTATTATTTTCTTGGCTTTCGTTTTAATTGGTGGTTCAAGAACTTTTATCGGTCCAGTGGTGGGAGGCATTGTTTTAACTGCTTTGCCCGAAGTTTTACGCGCTCTCGGCGGCGTGAATGGTTTACCAATTTGGTTAGGTAATTTCTTACGCGATGGTCGTTTAATTATTTTTGGGATTTTAATCGTTTTGGGAACGATTTTTTATCCTCAAGGCTTAATTACACCTGAATTAATCAAAAAACTAATTCCTTTTAAAAGAGGTTCCTCTCCTAGTCAAGTTGATTCCTAATTACAGCAAATATATAAAATGTTAATAAATAAGCGGGCAAATCAAAGGTAATTAATTATGGAACTCGAAGATTATTTTTTATTCCTCTCCGAAGACAATACGGCTCTTGGGGAATTGTTAGGCTGTTCAGCATCTAAATAGCGTATAATATGGCATAGAACGAGTTAGTTAGGACAGATGCCTGAAGGCTTTACTCACAGCATCCACAAGGTTTTCACTATCATTGATAATCTGACTAACATAGTTTTTCAATCTAGCCCAGAACTTTTCAATTTTGTTGAGATCTGGA
>NZ_JBLZRT010000101.1:0-50059 GCF_048564745.1 Microcystis sp. | reverse complement strand
GGTAGGAAAGCATGGGGATGAAGGTATGATAGCGAGATATGTAAAAGAACAAGATAAAGAATACCTGCAGCTACACCAAAATCTACAATTGAGTCTATTTTGATTCTGATACCCCGTCCGCTTGCGGCGGGGTAGTTCATTCGATATTCAGATTGCTAATTTAGAACAATTCAATGGGCAGACTTTTAATGTGGGGGGTGGGCAAAATTTTTCCTTGTCCCTTTATGAAACCACAAAACTATGTCAAGAAATCACGGGCAATAGTATAATGATTGAGGCAATTCCCGAAAATCGCACCGGAGATATGCCAATTTTTATCACTGATTCTCGCAAAATCAGTTCTATAACTGGATGGCAGCCTCAGCGAGATGGTAGCAAATTAATCCAAGATATTTTTGATTGGATTTATAATCACGAGAAGGAATTAAAAGGTATTTTTTAAAGAAAAATTCTGGAAATAAGGCTATGCAAATCACCAAAATACTTGCTTCAAAAACAATCGTTTTTAATTTAATTATTAGTCTAACTCTGACTTACCTGTTTTTGGCATTTTTGCCGACGATACACTTAATAAACCCTGGATTAGATGCTTCTTGGTCTTACGGAATTAGTCAAGCAGCCAAGGAAAAGTTAGTTTTTGGAAAAGAGATAGTTTTTACCTATGGGCCTCTGGGATATTTAACGCAAGGAGCTGCTTTATATAGCAATTTTAAGCAAATTATACTTTTCAGATTTGCCGTTCATTTTGTCCTATTAGGATTATTGATTTTAAGGATAATAAAGTTACAAACGAATAGTCTTAAAATATTGATATTAATTAATTTTATTTTTATATTTGTCCTGGGAATTCATTACGGCAATACTATAGGATTTACGACAGATTATCAAATATTTTCTATATTTTTACTGGCTTTAAGTTTTGAGAAATTTTTTATAAAATATTTACCGGTAAATTCTATTATAGTAGGTATGTTTACTGGGTTGGCTATTTTAACTAAGTTAACCTTGGGAATTTATATAGCGGGTACTTTTTATCTCTTTTTATTTTCGGGCTTTTACCTAGCCTATAGAAAACAAAAACTAAAGAATTTGAGTAAATATATTCAATCCCTGTTTAATTTTACTTTAATCGCTATTTCTGTTGCTAGTATTTTTTTATATTCTGGGCAATCAATAACAGTTTTAACAAAACTATTGGTTAATTTTATAATTTCGGGAATAGTAGCTTTTGTTATTGATAAAATTTTGAGTAAAACAAGGCTGACAACATTTTTTAAAAAATTATTACCTTATCTAGTTTTTTATCTGTTTTATACAACTTTATTAATTCAAAGTTTTTCATCAAATAACTTTCCTTCTTTATCTGAATATATACTCAATTCTTGGCAAATTTCTTCTGGTTATTCCAGTGCCATGAGTCTTACAGGTTCTAAGAGAGCATTTATATCCTTGATCAGAGATATAAATGTTCTCCTCGCAACATTATGTTGTGCAGTGATAATAAATCTACTTTTTCGTCTGTGCAATAGTGGTTCAACTAGCCTAAGTACTGCCCTGCTATTTCCCCTATTTTTAGGATTTAAGCACGGATTTGTTCGTCAGGATTTTCATGTAGTGCTGTTCTGTATTATTGTCCTGCTAATCATCTCATTATATTTTATCAAAATTGACAATAATCCAGTTAAGAATAAACCAAAATTATACATTATTTACTTAATTTTATTACTATCTTGTATCGCTATTTCAACTCTTAGAAATTATCAATTTAGTAAACTCAATCCTGCAAAAGTAGCCAATAACATAAATATTGTTGTTTTATTGCTCGATAACAATAAATTTCAAGCAGAGGTTCAAAGGATTACGAGCGAAAATTTAGTTAAGTTAAATAATAGACTAAAACTTCCCGATTCTGTGCTGGAAAAAGTGCAAGGCAAAACTATTGATATAATTCCCTGGGAATTTTCACTTATTCCGGGCAATCAGCTTAATTGGAAACCGAGGCCGATTATTCAATCCTATTCTGCTTATACAGAAAAACTGGATGAACTAAATTATCAAAGCTTATCTCAATCTCCCAGAGATTATCTGATTTATCACTTTCAATCTATTGATGACAGACATCCTTTTTTTGATGAACCTAAAGCCTTTTCCTATGTGGTTTGTAATTATCAACTTGACTCGGTAAATTCGCCCTTCCCCGTCCCCGCAATCAAAACCAACTTTTATCTTCTAGAAAAACGAAATATCAGTCGTTGCAGTCCAACCCCTCTAGGAGAGACTACTAATGTTACTTGGGATCAAGTCTATGAATTACCTACTCGTAATAGTGGGATTACTCGTGTTCAAGTTAAATTTGAATATTCTTGGTTGGGTAAAATAATCAAAAAAATATTTAGAATCCCTCCTGTGATAATTAACGTTAATTATCTCGATGGAACTCAAGCCAATTTTCGCTTTGTTCAAGACAATTCAGCTAATGGAGTTATCCTTAGTCACCTACCAAGAAATGATCAGGAATTAATGGCATTTTTTCAAGGAAAATTACCACCACAAGTTAAGTCTTTTAGCTTTTCTGTCAGTAATCCTCTGCTATTCTCCCCAGAAATAAAAGTAACACCTTTTTGGGAAGTTGACGCCGGTTCATAATCTTTCTTGAACCTTAAAAAGCGGTTAATATCTCTGGCAAATGGAGAATAGGGAACTCGAATCCCTGACCTCTGCGGTGCGATCGCAGCGCTCTACCAACTGAGCTAATTCCCCAGATATAAACCATAATAGCATTTTTGAGCAGAAAATCCTAGTAACTGGCAAGGGATCGAGGGGCAAAAAATCGAGCGGCTTGCCTCTGGAAAACTTTAAAATGAAAAAAGTAATCTTGAGGATGATAACCAATGGCGATACTACGCTTAGAGAATGGGACAACCTATACCCAGTTAGCCGATATTAGTCTGGAATTGGCCAAATTAAATGTTACTTTAAACTATTGGCCGATCGAAAACGAAGCCACTCGTCAGCTACTTAAACAAGCTTCTCTGACTGACGAAGAAAAAGAAATAGTTTTAACCAGCTTAGACGGTTATTTTGAGCAACTAAAGCAAGAAGCGGGTTATCAAGCTAGAGATTTAATCGTTTTACACCCTGAAATTCCCAATCTCGACACTTTACTGGCCAAATTCGAGCGCTGTCACACCCACGCTGACGATGAGGTGCGTTATATCATTGATGGGGAGGGGGTTTTTGGCTTTGTCTTTCCCGATGGTTCTCAGGGGGAATTAACTATTCAACCTCAAGAATATATCAATGTTCCTGCCCATAGCGAACACTGGTTTCACCTCACTGCCAGTAAACGAGTTAAAGCAGTGCGTTACTTCACCACTACCGCCGGATGGGTTCCCGAATACACGGAAACCGTTATTCGTTTTCCTAGTTTAACAGTCGTGTAGCTCTTGGTTTTAGGCGATCGCTTTCCCAATAAGACAGATAAGTTTTGCGGGGATGGCAACGCCGGCAGCCACAATCTGTTAAGCGGCAAATTTGTCCTGTGGAAAATCTCCCGTCTAGTGCCTAGCTTGACGGGAGATTTTCTCAATTCGGGGGATTGGCGTGATAGATTTAGTCTAAGCCGAATTGATTGCCCCGTTTGTACTGTAAATAGGCGGCAACGAACAAACCCGCTAGGGTAATGGGAATTAAGCCTAGGACAATCCCTAGCACTAAAGGTTCAATCACGTCTGTACTCCTTGGATTAGCAATTTTTCACCCGTATTTTATCCTAGCAGGGGTTGCCCGCGAAAGATAGGGCGGACAGCAGGTAGATAGGGCGATCGCGGAAAATTGGTTAATATCAGATCCCCTGCAAAAATCAAAAATTTTCCCTTAGGGGTGTGGCAAGTGGGAAAAATCCCAAAAGGAAAACTTCCTATCTCACCATTAAGATAACTGCTGTACTCTAGGAGCGACCGAGAAAAAATTTTCTCAATTTGCCTTTACCCCAATAGCGATCGATTTCTTGCCAGAGATTGTGGAGACAAAAAACCACTGCGAGACAGAGAGTAACCGCAAGGATTTGAGAGAAACTTTCCCTTTGCCAAAATTTGGCCATTGCCTGCGAAATTACCCGCGTTCCCAGATAAGCTTCCAGAAAACCCTCGATCGAGCCGAGAATCAGTGCTGCTAGGGTATAAACAAAGGTTCGATATAGAACGCTAACGTAACGGGGACGATTTTCTAACCATTCTAGCTTCATGGCTGCGTCGAGAATGGCCACGGTTTTTGCCGCAAGGATCGCTCCTAAGATCGCTTTACCCAAAACGTAGGTGGTAATCGAATACTCTTCCAGAAATAATTTCATGATCAGAAGAATATAACCGAAAGCCAAGAAAAAAAACAGGGCAAGAGAACCGATTTTTTTCAATTCCTTTTTAATTGCTTCCATTGATTTTTTTTGACATTTTCTGCCAAGATAGCGGCCGCGTACCATAACTATAAGCTATAGTTAATTATTTGTTGCAGCTATTCTCTGAACTCTACCAGCAAGTTTGATCGCCGATAACTGAACTGATGCTTGAAACTAATTACGGCTTGCTGAATAAATCTAAAAACCTTGTTGTATAAGACTTTTAGACTTGTTTTCCCTCAAAAAGTGCCGACCTTTGGAGTGATTAGGGGGAAAATTCCTGGACTTTTTCCCTGAAAATTAGGTAATTGACCACCTGAAAATCGGTAAAACCCCACACCCCACACCCCACACCCCACACCCTGCCCCTAGGAAAAGCTTTTTCAGCAAACCCTAATTACAGCTTGATTGTCGATAAAATGAGGATTACCGAGGGGATCGATGGCACTGAAAGCGTAAAAATAACGGCGTGCTAGGGGCGGAAAATCGCTAAAATCGAAGATTGTGTCACCTTTGGCCACATCTGCCCAAAAATTTCGTAATTTCGGGGCTAATTCCTCCGCTAGACTCATGGGAAGATTGAGGGGATGGCAGGTTAACAAACGCATCATAAAAGGATAAGAGCGATCGCCTAACCATTGCCGAGAAATAGCGGGTAAATTCTCCCATCCGGGTATATTTTGCAGATGAAAGGATTCTATGGCTAATTCAACCGTGTTTTCGGAATATTCTAGCACCCGGTAGGGATGGGGATAACTGACGAGAGAACCGGTGGTAATTTCATAGATACCTCTGGCAAAAGCCAGATCCTGCACATGGAGATGGCCAGTAATCAACAATTTTACGCCGTTTTCCTCTAGTATATCGAGCAGTTCTACCGCATTAGCCAACATATAGCGTTTACCTAATTCATGATTGCTTTGTCCGGGTAAATGCTCGATAACGTTATGATGGATCATCACCATAACCAGATCGTTTTTTAGCGATGGTAAAATCTGTTTTAACCAATGCAATTGTTCTGCATCTAAACTGCCAATTTGTTTACCTTGATCATCGAATTGATTAGAATTAAGACCGATTAATTGCACTCCGGGTAAAATTTCTTTTTGGTAGTATATTTGTTCTGGATCGCTGTAACCAAATTGTTGATAATAAAAGGGAAAATCTCCTAAACCGATCTGGTTTTCTGTTGCGGTTAAACTCAAAACATCATGATTACCCGGCACCACATAGACGGGGAAGGGTAAAGTGGCTAAACAATCGGCTAACCAACGATGATTTTCTGGTTCACCATCTTGGGTTAAATCGCCAGCAATCAGCAGAAAATCGAGGTTAAGGGTGATGAGATGGTCTAAAACAATTTTTAAAGCGGGAATACTCACTTCCACCAGATGAAAGCGATTAGAATGGTTTAAAATGGTTGTGGGTAAAGCGATATGAGGATCGCTGAGAATGGCGAAACGGAAATTCATCGCATTCAATTGGGCTAAATATCGGTAAACTAGATCGATCGAGGAGAAATAGAGGAGAAAATATCTTTGGCTAAAGTTCGCGTTCGTCAGCACGTCAATCCCTTAAGTCATAAATATCGCCATCCGATCGCTCCCCCCGATTGGAATCAAGTTTATCAGGATATGACGCAACCTCTCCATCTTGACATTGGTTGTGCGCGGGGTAAATTTTTGTTACAAATGGCCCAAGTAGAGCCAGAAATTAATTTTTTGGGGATTGAAATTCGTCAACCTTTGGTAATTGAAGCCAATCAGGAACGGGAAAGGTTAGGATTAAGTAATCTCGCTTTTGTTTTTGGCAATATGAATGTTGCCCCAGAAATTTTACTGCAATCTTTGCCCGCAGATAAGTTATTTTGGGTGTCGATTCAATTTCCCGATCCTTGGTTTAAACAGCGTCACAGTAAGCGTCGGGTTGTGCAGCCAGAATTAGTAATAGCTTTGGCTAAGTATATGGTAGCTGGGGGCTGGGTTTTTTTACAGTCGGATGTGGAATCGATCGCCCTGGAAATGACCGAGAGATTTCAAGCACATCCCCATTTTGTTCGGCAACATCAAACCCCCTGGTTAGCGGAAAATATTTTCCCCGTACCGACGGAGAGGGAAAAGTCCACTTATAATAAGGGTCAACCGGTTTATCGCTCGCTTTTTCGAGTTCGGTAGCTTCAGTTAAAATATCTTGGCACTGTCTGAAATCATGGTTAGAAATCTCGACTCACCCCTAATACTTGAGGATAATAATCGCCCCCCTGTCTCTCAATTGCTGGAATTTCTCTTAAGCAAAGAAAAAAACAATAAAAAAACTAAAGAAAATCTTACTTTTGAGGCTTTAGTCGGTACTTGGCGATTATACTTTATCACGGGAACTCAAAAAGCGAAAAAGAGAGCGGGAATCGTTTTAGGTAAGGGTCGCTATCTACCATCCTGGTTAAAAATTACCATCTCTTACCAAAGAAATGAGAGTTTAGAACCGGGAGAATTTATCTCTGGAAGCGTCAGCAATCAGATAGTTTTAGGGGCAGTAAAACTATCCGTAAGCGGTCCGGTTAAGTTTTTTCCTAAAACCCGTCTTCTCGCCTTTGATTTCACCAGGCTCAACCTAACCCTATTTAATCGCTCTCTCTATTCTGGTTTTATTAGAAATGGCCAGGTAAGTGAAGCGAATTTTTATCAGGAAAGTATCAAAAAACAGGCATTTTTTGCCTATTTTCTGATCACAGAAACAATGATAGCAGCCCGGGGACGAGGGGGAGGATTAGCCCTTTGGGTAAAAGAGATAAGTGAGACAAAACTAGCTGAAAAATAATTTATTAGAGGAGAAATAGATGGGATATTCTATCGATGTAGATGGGACAAATTTTGACAGTGAAGTGATCGAGAAGTCCTATCTAAATACAGTGATTTTAGACTTTTATGCCCTGTGGTGTGGACCCTGTAAATTGGTAAAACCGATGCTGGAAAAACTGGCAAGTGAATATAATTTTATCCTGGCAAAAATAGATATAGATAAAAGTCCCGAATTAGCCGAACAATACGATGTAGAAGGAGTTCCAGATGTGCGAATTGTCAGCAAGGGAGAAGTGTTACCCTGTTTTGTCGGTGCTTTGCCAGAAGAACAAATTAGAGACTTATTTTCCCGTCTCGATTTACAATCGGAATTAGAAACAGGATTAGCAGAAATCAAAGAAGCGATCGCCCTCGATAATTTGCCCGCAGCTAAACAATTATTTGATCGTCTTTTCCCTAAATATCCCAACGAACCGCGATTAGTTATTATGGCGGTAAAATTTCTCATGCGTCTGGAAAAATGGTCAGATGCCTATCGATTAATCAGTGCTATTAAAGAGGAAAATCCTGTTATCAAAGGTTGGAAAACTCTCCTAGAATTTCAACAGTTAAAACCAGAAAATAATCCCCTCGATCCGATATTTTTTACTGGGATTAATTTCGCTTTAAAAGAAGATTATGCCGCTGCTTTAGATAAACTGATCAGCCTGGTGGGAGAAAGTAGAAAATATCGTCAGGATGGGGCAAGAAAAGCCATGTTAGCCATATTTCAGATTTTGGGAGTTAGTCATCCCCTCACCCAAGAATACCAAGCAAAGTTAACATTTCTGCTCTACTAAGTAGGGTTTGATGAAAAAGTTTGTTGGTGCGGTTAGGAATCGGTCAGAACTAAAGCAATTCCCCAGTAATTTCAACAAATCTATTCCTCGAATTTCTGTTGATAATTGCCAGGGAATTGCTAGAGACAAGACAGTTTATTTGTGGCGAATCATTTCATAGAGGGCAACGTATTCTTCCCCGGGACCATTCCAAGAGTAATCGCATTCCATGCCTTGAATCGCTAATTTTTGGAATTCTTCTGGTTGAGTGTACCACAATTCTAATGCTCGGGACATGGCTGATTCGAGGGCATTATTATCGGGATCAAAAAAGACAAAACCATTGCGTTCTTCCGGTTGGTGATAGGTATCATAATCGCGATCAAAAACCGTATTAACTAAACCACCAACTCCCCGGACGATGGGAACGGTTCCGTATTTTAAGCTGATTACTTGTGTCAGTCCGCAGGGTTCAAAATTACTGGGAACCACAATCATATCAGCCCCCGCATAAATGAGGTGAGATAATTCCTCATTAAAGCCCAATTCAATATGGACATCAGGGTTATTATTTAGGTGATTTTTCTCATGCCAGAACCAGTTATTAATTAACGATTCGGTGGCGGAACCTAGTAGGACAAATTGCGCCCCGCGAGCTAAGGCATAATACATGGCATGGTGAACTAAATGTACGCCTTTTTGGTCATCTAAACGACCGACATAACAAATTAAGGGTTTTTCTGCTTCATCTCTTAACCAGAGTCTTTCTCGCAGTGCCTTCTTATTGCGTGCCTTCTCGGAGAAGCTATCAACACCGTAGGGTGCAGGAATAAATTTATCCACTTCCGGGTTCCAGATATTGTAATCTAAACCGTTGAGAATGCCAGTAAATTTGTGTTGATGCTGGTGAATTGTATGACCTAAACCATAACTAACATCGGTGTGGTGTGCTTCCCAAGCATGGTGGGGCGAGACGGTATTGAAATAGTTGGCAAAAACGATGCCACCTTTCATAAAATTAATCACAAAAGGATTGAAGTTATCGCGCAGTCGGGCATAGCTGAAGTAGTAAGGATCGTTATTTAATCCTGTTGCCCAGAGAATTTCTGCACCTCCAAATCCTTGGTGTTTAAAGTTATGGATGGTGTAAAGAACGCGCTGATTGCCCATACCATGATATTTATAAATTTCAAAAAGTAAGGGCGGAATTAAACCGGTTTGCCAGTCATGACAATGAATTATATCGGGACGTTTATTACTTCTGAGCAAAAATTCTAAAGCGGCTTTAGAGAAGAAGGCAAAACGCATATTATCGTCTTTACAGCCGTAGTAAGTGCCGCGATTAAAGAAATTATCCCCCGAATTGGGTTGAATAAAGAAACACAAGCGCCCGTGTACCCAACCACAAAAAACATTACAGTGAATTGCCCCACCGTACCAAGGCACCCACAGGTCGCGATAAGCCTCGTGTAAGCCCCAAATTTGGTCGTAGCGCATACAATCATACATGGGTAGGATTAGCTCCACGCAATGACCGCGAATTTCTAATTCTCGACTCAATCCATAGACCACATCCCCCAATCCCCCAGCTTTAATCACCGGGGCGCACTCAGAGGCAACCTGAACTATATACATATATCAATAACTCCGTCGATTAATCTACAGGTCAGCTAGAAGCAATTTTTACAAAAGTATACAGTCTTCTGTGATTAAATGGCTCGATCGAATTAGTTGCGGGTTGGGGAAGTTGGGGTGTTGGGGAGAACAAAGCTGCCTTTTGCCTTTTGCCTTTTGCCTTTTGCCTTTTGCCTTTTGCCTTTTGCCTTTTGCCTTTTGCCTTTTGCCTTTTGCCTTTTGCCTCCTAAAGATTAACAGCGTTTTAGCTGTCCTAGGAGCAAAATCACCTCATCGATGCCGTTTCTGAGGGTATTGGCGGGTTTATCGCTGTTATTGACGGTTATGCTAAAGATTAGGGGTTGATTGTCGGCGGTTTCTAGATAACCGGCGAGGGCGATAACTCCGGTTAATGTCCCAGTTTTTGCCTGTAATCGTCCTTCTAGGGGAGTCTGGCGAAATCTATTGGTTAAAGTGCCATCAATGCCGCCAATAGCTAAAGAACGACGATAATCAGGGTTTTCTGCCATTAGTTGTAAGATTTGACCTAAAGTATTGGGTTTAATCAGGTTTTGTCGTGATAGCCCCGAACCATCGCCGATTTTATAACTATCGCTGTTAATTCCCAGTTTTGTTAAAGTTTCTTGCAATCCTGAGACACCGCCGAGCATTTGTAGTAGGGTTTCGGCTAGTAAATTATCGCTATTTTTATTGACTTTTTCCACCAAATATGCTAAAGTTTCTGATTCTAAATTTGTGATCTCATAACCGCGAATTTGTGAGCTAATTTCTGCATTTTTAACGGTAATTCCCGCTTTTTCAAGGATATTACGCCAGCGAGCCAGGAAATATTCCGAGGGTTGGGGAATAGCTAAATTAAAATCATCTTGACTATCAATAGCCAGAGAACCAGTGATAATCAGGCGATTATTGGCTAAATTGCCCCTAATTGCCAGAGTATTCGGGCTTCCTGGCGCTGCCGTGCTGGTTTGATTCTCAATTAGCCATTGTTTAGCGGCAATGGGATCAGACCATTGTAAATCTAAGCTTTGCCCCAATTGTCGCGGTAAAAGCTTTAAAGTGACGGAATTTTCGTTTAAAACCAAGCTAGAAGCGGGTACAGCATAGTCAAAAAAGACATCTTCCCATTCCCAAGTTTTTTGACTATCGGAGACGACAAAAGGACTAGCAACGACAATTAAGCGAGAAATTGAGTTAATTCCCCGTTCTTTTAACTTTTCTGCTAATTTTTCTAACTTTTCTGTGGTTATGGTTGCATCTCCCCTCCCGACTAAGGTTAAAGTCTCTAAATCGGGGGGGTTGCCTTGGGCTAAAATGGGGGTTTTCAGACGATAATCGCGGTTAAATTTGCTGAAAGCGGCGGCAGTGGTTAATAATTTCGCAGTAGAAGCGGGAGTAAAAAAGTTATTTTCGTGGAGACTATAGAGATTTTCCTGAGAATTGAGGGATTTTACTAAAATTCCCCAATAAGCGCCTTGATAATCGGGGCGGGCGAAAATGCGATCGATCCTGGGGGCTAAGTCTGCTGGACAGATAAACTCGGAAGGGGGGGAATTGTCTTGACTGATGGGGGTTGCGAGGGTGACGGGATGGTTTACCCAGAGAAATAGGGAACAAGTCCCCAAGAGAAAAGATAATTTCGAGCGGCGTGTTAGCATAGAATTAAATCTTGGCAGTAGGTAGGCGTTAAAAATTATCAGATGCCCCCCTTATTAAGGGGGATCCCCCCGCCTATCGGCACCCCCCTTATCAAGGGGGGTAGGGGGGATCGAACCTAAAATCCATTTTTAATTTAATTATAACCAGCTACTTAGTAAATAAATTGACTCTAATTTAGCAGCATTAGTGACTATATTGTGCTAGTTACTCGATAGATTCAGTTAGGGATTGATCCGAGATATTCGCTCCCCTTTTTGCCCAGAAAGTTTTTTGATTCCGTCAAATTTCTATTTATTCGCGAGGATATTTTTATGAGTTATGATTTTGATTTATTCGTGATTGGTGGTGGTTCTGGTGGTATTGCCACCGCTAGACGGGCAGCCGAATACGGGGCAAAAGTGGGATTAGCAGAATACGATCGTTTGGGAGGAACCTGTGTTAATCGCGGTTGTATTCCTAAAAAATTAATGGTTTATTCTAGTCGTTTTCCCCAACTATTTAAGGATGCGGAAGGTTACGGTTGGAGTCCGGTAGAGAGTCAGTTAAATTGGCAAAAATTAATTAGCGCGCTTAATCAGGAAACTATCCGTTTAAATGGCATTTATCAAAAGATGCTCGATAATTCTCAAGTGACGCTTTTTCCTAATTATGCCAAGTTTATTGATACCCATACCCTCGAGGTGGGAGAGGAGAAAATTACTGCCGATAAAATTTTAATTGCCGTGGGGGGACATCCCGTTAAACCCGATATTCCGGGGATCGAACATACAGTAGTTTCTGATGCCATGTTTCAACTGCCAGAACAACCGAAAAGAATTATAGTTTTAGGGGCAGGATATATTGGGGTAGAATTTGCTGGTATTATGCACGGATTGGGGACAGAAGTGGTGCAGTTAATCCGTAAAGACAAGATTTTAAGAGGGTTTGATGAGGATATCCGCGATGAGATTCAAGGGGAAATGATCCGTCAGGGAATTAAAATTATGCCCGAAACTTTCCCCACTTCGATCGAGAAAACTGCTGAGGGTTTAAAAGTACATATTCAGGGGAAAGAAACCTCAGAAATGCTCTTTGTTGATGCCCTAGGATTAGCCGCTACGGGAAGAATTCCTAAGCTGGAAAAATTGGGCTTAGAGAATGTCAATGTTGAGGTCAAAAACGGGGCAATTGTCGTCAACGAGTATAGCCAAACCAGCGAAGATAATATCTATGCCGTGGGCGATTGTACCGATAAAATTAATTTAACTCCCGTGGCGATTAATGAGGGGCGAGCTTTTGCCGATACAGTCTTTGGTAATAAACCCCGGTTAATGAGTTATGAAAATGTTCCTTCGGCAGTATTTTCTACTCCTGAAGCGGCGACGGTGGGATTAACAGAATTGCAAGCAAAAAAACAATATGGTGACACGGAGATTAAAGTTTATCGGTCTAAATTCCGCCCTGGTTACAATGTTTTACCAGGCCGAGAGGACAAAACTTTGATGAAATTAGTTGTTCATCAGGAAAGTGGTAAAATTCTCGGGGCGCACATGGTGGGAGATCACGCCGCCGAAATTATTCAAGGAGTAGCCATTGCCGTAAAAATGGGGGCGACAAAAGCCGATTTTGATGCCACTGTCGGCATTCATCCCAGTGCTGCCGAGGAATTCGTCACCATGCGTTAATTAACAATTTTAGGTGTGTTAGATAGGTGTTAAAAATTGTCAGACACCCCCCTTATTAAGGGGGGATCCCCCCGCCTATCGGCACCCCCCTTATTAAGGGGGGATTAAGGGGGGATCAAAGACAAAATCTATCTTCTTAATTATAACCACTTACTTAAAACAACCTAACACACCAGAGAAAATTAACCTTTTTGGCTATTGACAACTGAGCCATTTTGTGATGATTTTTCGGTTAATTTTTGAGCAAGATTTAAGATATCAGAGGGAAGCATAATCACGGTACTGGTGTTATTTTCCGCTCCAATTTCCGTTAACATTTGTAGGCGGCGTAATTCCAAAGCGGCGGGATTTTCCATGATTAATCGGGAAGCTTCCGCTAATTTTAGCGAAGCTTCCTGTTCTGCGGCAGCTTTAATCAAACGGGCCCGTTTTTCTCGCAATGCTTCCGCTTCCTTGGCCATAGCTCGCTGCATACCAGTGGGAATTTCCACATCTTTCATCTCCACCCGTTCGATATCGATGCCCCAAGGTTCGCTAATTTCATCGACAATTTGTTGAACCGCTTGATTAATTTTGTCTCGTTTTTGCAAGACATCATCAAGATGATTTTGACCGACGACATTTCTTAAAGTGGTCATGGCCGCTTGATAAACGGCCGCGGGATAGGATTCGACTTTATTAATCGCTTTGCTAGGGTCGATAATACGATAGTAGAGAACCGCATTAACCTTAATTGTGACATTATCGGCGGTGACAGTTTCTTGCGGGGCGATATCGACGGTTTTGGTGCGAATATCCAGCTGCATTTTTTGGTCAACTAGGGGAATGATCCAGTACAGTCCGGGGCCTTTGGTGTCTTGATAACGACCTAGGCGAAAGATAACACCACGCTGGTATTCTCGATCGATTTTAAAGCCATTTAACCCCAGAATGCCCGCTATCAACAGCAAGGGTGCTAGAAATTCCATATTAATTACCACTTATCGGGTTCAAGTTAATCAGTGTGCGGTGACATCTCAATTACAATCTCCTCGCTCCTGACCACTAATACATTCATTCTAGAGAGTAACCGGGCTGTCGGGGAAACTCATAACGAAATATTACAATTTTTAGGAATTGCCCACCCAGCAGGGATGACTCGACTTCCAGACCCCGACCTGAGATAAACTACAGAATGTTATCAGAATTTACCTTGATATTATGAGCGTAGTTAGCCAAGTCATCCTCAAAGCCGACGACGAACTTCGTTATCCTAGTAGTGGTGAACTACAGGGTATCGGGCAATTTTTAAAAACCGGTGAGCAGAGAATTCGCATTGCCGAGACTCTCGCTGAAAATGAGAAAAAAATCGTCGATCAGGCTCAAAAACAACTGTTCAAGAAACGTCCCGATTATAGAGCGCCGGGGGGTAATGCCTACGGTCAGCGTCAATATAATCAATGCTTGCGCGATTATGGTTGGTATCTCCGTCTAGTTACCTATGGGGTATTAGCCGGAGATAAGGGTCCGATCGAACAAACCGGCCTGATCGGGGTCAAAGAGATGTATAACTCTCTTAATGTTCCCGTCCCCGGCATGGTGGAGGCGATTCGTTGTCTCAAAGAGGCCGCTTTAGGTCTTTTGACTCAAGAAGATGCCGTGGCAGCAGCCCCCTACTTCGACTTTATCATCCAGTATATGTCCTAAGCGATCGGGACAGTCCCAGAGGCCTGAAGTCTGAAAAGGGGCAATTTTCCCCTCTTTCAGGGTTCAGGCTTGACTTTTTTCAGTGTTGCCAAAGGCACGGCGTAGCCGTCCAGTAAACAGTGATCAGTAAGCAGTAAACAGTAATCAGTGAAAAGACAGTAGTAAACTGGCATTTGATCAGGCTCACTTAATACATACTGCTCACTTAATACTCAAAACTGATAACTGATAACTGATAACTGATTATGTTTTGGCGCATTATACTACTTACTTTTCTAATACCATCGGTCTATGGGCTGTTTGGCTGGTCGATCGCCCATGAGCGTTTATCATGGAGTGATTGGTTACTTGCCCGCGGTGATGAAATGAATTGGACTCTCACTAGCGAATGGCTAGAAATCATCATCTATATCCTTGCGGTAGGGGTTATCCTCTTAATTGCCCTAGGATTAACTCTGTTTAGTAACTTAATGCCGCTATTTTTCCGCAGTTGGTTTAAAAATGATATTAGCGCTGTATTATCAATTCTTGGCTGGTCCTTGGCGGTAGTCTTTATCTTCCACAAGTGGGCGGTATTTACTCGAGCTTTAATTCTGTTAGCTGCTGCTATCCTCGGTCGTCTAGAACTTCAGGAAGCGGGTTACAATAGGTGGCAAGTTTTCCTGATGATCACCATCCTCTGCTTAGGTAGTTTTGGCTTGGGAATTTGGGCTTATAATCTTTGGGGTCACGAATTACATCAAGTTACTACTGATTAATCTTATCTGGTGCGTGGGGTGCGGATTACTAATTTTGGTTTTTCATTCCAAGGTTATCGCCGCAAACACGCACCCTACAAAATTGCTTATCTCTAATCTTTAAAAAGTATGCCCAAAAAAAATAACGATACGCTCAAACGAGTCTTAATTGTTTCCTCTGGTTTAGTATTTCTGGCTTTAATGGTGGTGCCAACTTTAGGTTTATTTAAAAATAATAATTCTAATTCCCCCCAAGGCAATCAACCCGGGCAAGAGGCAACTATTTCCCCCGAAAAATTACAAGAAATGGTCAAAGGTTACGAGAAAATTCTTGAACGTGAACCAGATAATCCCACTGCTTTGCAAGGACTAGCCCAAGCTCGCCTACAGTTAAAAGATTTTAGCGGAGCCAGAGAACCTTTAGAAAAGTTATATCAAAAATATCCCAACAATCTGGAAGTTATGCTGGTTCTTTATGGAACAAGATTACAAACTCAAGACGTTTCTGGAGCGAAAAGTCTCCTAGAAAAATTAGTCAAAAATTATCCCCAAGAACCGAAGTTTAAAGAAGAATTAACTCGTTTAAATCAAGCGATTGCGGCAGCTTCCAAACAGCAAACCCCAGCACCTAAAAAGTAATGAAAAAAGAATTAATGGCTCTCCTAGACTTAGTAGGATCGATTAGTAGCAAAATGCCAATTTAAGAGGACTCTTCGCCTAAAGTTATCAAAGTTATAGTCATTTCAGATAAGTCTGATACACTCTAGACCGACAAAACCCTTTTTCTCAGCGTATTAGTTTGACTGATTTCGGTATTTTGCTTGGGGTTGGTAAAGCTATAAGTTAGAGTGGCAGCGTTGGCTGCACCAGAGCCGACAAGTCCTAAACCAGCGACTAATCCGAGACTAGCGGCTCCCACAGCGAGAGTGTAGGTTAGTTTGGTTGTAAGGATTCAGGTCATACAAAAAGCAGTCAAACCCATGCTGTGTAAGCATTTAGGCGAATTATGGATAAATCCTCATTCTCATTAAGAAACGCTGAAAGCCTTAATTTTCGTGCTTATTGAGAATGAAACTGTTAGTTTAGCGAGTTCTGAGATTTTAGAAGCCGCTCTGTGACTGCATTTGAGACACCTGAATCCTTACGTTTGGTTTGCGTCAATTTTTTTATCATGCTGTACTCCTTGATTTGTAGTTGGTAAGGGACTTCCAGAGAATAAAATAACCAACAAAAAAATAGAAAAGTGTTTTTTTGAAAAAGTAATTATTTTTGTCTAAGGTAGCTCTTACGATCTTTACCTTTATTGTCAACTAGAGTGCTAAAAGTTTCAACAAAACAGAGTAGGCATAGCCCACCCTGTCAATTATGAAAGATTATAACTCAGGTGGTGGACATCTAGCCCCATTTCTGTTGAAGCTTCTTGTAGAAATAGTCCAAAGTTTCTCCAAAATCCTCAACTGTCTGCCGTAGATCAAGATCGAGATGCTCTTTATGACCTTTGTATGTCGCTGTGAGAGTCAGTCCATTGCTGTGTTGGTGAATGTGCAAGTCAGTGATACTTCCCTTCTGGCAAGATATAGTCATTTCAATTAAGATTGAGAATATCAATGCCAGATTTCATAAGGGTTTAACTGGTCTAGACTGTATCAGACTTATCTGAAATGACTATACCTTTGCTGCAGCGTTGTCAGTAGTAAAACTTAGGGCGCGTTAGACGGCAAAAATTGCTGCTTTGACTCGAAGGTGACAATCCGTCGTAACTCAACACCTATGATCAAAACTTACTCATACCGGCGGTTACGTTTGCGGATAATCCAGAGGATAAACCAGATAACGAGGGCCAGTAGGGCTATTTTTGACACAGGAGCCAGATATTCTTCCACAAGGGGGTAATTCTTCCCTAAAAAGTAACCTGCTGCCGTTAAAAAAACGACCCAGAGGGTCGTGCCGATGGTGGAGTAAACTAAAAAGGGAATCATCGCCATGTGATTCATCCCGGCGGGAAGGGAAATCAAAGTTCGTACTCCGGGGACCAAACGACAGAGTAAAACCGCTTTACTACCGTGACGGTTAAACCATTGATTTGCTTTTTGAATATCTTTAGCGGAAACGGTAATCCATTTGCCGTATTTATCGGCTAGTTTTTCGATTTTTTCCTCATCCACAACCCGACCCAGATAATACCAAGGTAGCGCTCCGACTACGGTTCCGACAATCCCCGCTACCACTGCCGGAATAAATTCCATTTGTCCCTCATGGACGGTAAAACCCGCCAGGGGCATAATTAATTCCGAGGGAATGGGCGGAAAAAGATTCTCTAAAAACATTAATAGGGCTATGCCTAAATAGCCCATAGAAGTCATTGTATTTGTAATCCATTCAGTCATAATTTTTTAGGATTTAGAAAACAGTTTTAAAGTAAAAAAAGGGAGTGGGGGAGTGGCAAGAATAAATAAAAGCAATCTCCTGATAACTGACAACTGACAACTGACAACTGATAACTGATAACTGATAACTGATAACTGATAACTGATATTAGGTTCCGGAAGTCCAGGAGTTGATATATTCTAATTGGGCTTCGGTGAGGGTATCGATTTCAATCCCCATGGCTTGCAGTTTCAAGCGGGCGATTTCTTGGTCTAATTCGTAGGGAATTGAGTAGATGCCGGGGGCCAATTTACCTTGATTTTTAACCAAGTATTCTACACCGATCGCTTGGTTAGCGAAACTCATATCCATAACGGCACTAGGATGACCTTCAGCGGCTGCCAGGTTAACTAGGCGACCTTCACCGATAACAACGACGGATTTACCACTCTTTAGCCTATATTGTTGGGTAAAGTTGCGAACTTCCTTAACATTATCGGCTTTTGCGCCTAAAGCTTGCAGGTCGATTTCAATATCAAAGTGACCGGAGTTGGAAACAATCGCCCCATCTTTCATCAGGTCAAAATGTTCAGCCCGGATAACGTGCTTGTTACCAGTGACAGTGATGAAGATATCGCCTTCTTTAGCGGCTTCATCCATGGGCATAACCCGGAAACCGTCCATCGCCGCTTCAATGGCGCGCACGGCGTTAATTTCGGTGACAATTACATTAGAGCCTAAACCTTTGGCCCGCATAGCGACACCTTTACCACACCAACCATAACCAGCCACAACCACGGTTTTACCGGCAAGGAGGATATTGGTGGCGCGAATGATACCATCAAGGGTAGATTGACCTGTACCGTAGCGATTATCAAAGAAATGCTTGGTTTCTGCGTCGTTAACGTTCATTGCGGGGAAGGATAACACCCCAGCTTTGAGCATGGCTTGCAAACGGACGATACCGGTGGTAGTTTCTTCGGTAGTACCGATAATGTCGGGTAATTGGTGACTTCTTTCTTTAACTAGGGTGGCCACTACATCACAACCATCATCGATGATAATCTGGGGTTTATGATCGAGGGCGATTTGAACGTGACGGTGATAGGTGTCGTTATCTTCCCCTTTGATTGCATAAACGGGGATGCCGTAATCAGCGACTAAACAAGCGGCCACATCATCCTGGGTGGAAAGGGGATTGCTGGCAATTAGTAACGCATCAGCGCCACCGGCTTTTAGTGCGATCGCCAAATTAGCGGTTTCGGTGGTAACGTGACAGCAAGCGACTAAACGCAGTCCAGCAAAGGGTTTTTCGATGGCGTAACGTTCGGCTAATTGACGCAAAACTGGCATTTCCCGACCGGCCCATTCGATACGTTGTTTGCCGATGGGGGCTAAACTAATATCTTTAATGTCGTATTTCTGTTGAACTGGTGTTGCTACCATAAGGGGTTTTCCTTAAATACAAGCCTCGGCTATTGGTTAATTTAACTTAACATTGTCTGGGGATTTTGGCTAATGTCAAGCTTTCGGCTGGTTTTTTATATAGGAAAAAGTTATCAATTCCTCACTGACCTATCCAGAACTCAGTATATTGTCTCTATTCTGACCGATTATTTAGTACAATTAAACTATCACACAAGCTAAATTAAGCTAGAAATCTCTATCTCGTGATGATAAGATAAACCGATGGGCGAGAAACTGACAGGCGTTAATCCCAAGATAATCCAATGGGCAAGAGAAAGGGCGAGATATTCTCTTGAGTCTGTGGCGGTCAAGTTTAAAAAAGATGTTTCTGTTATCGAGAAATGGGAGTCAGGAGAGGACTTTCCTACCTATAGTCAATTGGAAAAGTTAGCAGAAATATATAAACGTCCTCTCGCTTTATTCTTTTTCCCAGAACCTCCCCTAGAAGCGGAGGAAAAACAAGAATTTAGAACTTTGCCAGACTTTGAAATCGAAAACCTGGCCGCCGATACTATCTATGCTTTACGACAAGCAAAAGTGATGCAATTGTCGCTACAGGAAATTAATAATGGTATTAATCCTAGTACCAAGAAAATCTTTCAGGATATTTCGGTTAGCTCTAGTGATGATTTAAGGATATTAGCCGAACAGATAAGAAATTATTTAAACGTTACTCTAGAAGAACAACTGACCTGGAATGATCAGGAAACTGCCTTAAAAAAATGGCGGAGTGCCGTGGAAGAAGCCGGTATTTTTATTTTTAAGCGTTCTTTTAAGCAGCGAGAAATTTCGGGATTTTGCTTGATAGATATTGAATTTCCGATCATCTATCTTAATAATAGCACGGAAAAATCTAGACAAATATTTACCATTTTTCATGAATTAGCACATATTCTTTTGCAGACTAATGGAATTACTAAGTCTGACGATAGATATATTAATAGTTTGCAGGGAGCAAATAAAAGTATCGAGATATTTTGTAATAAATTTGCTGCGGAGTTTTTGCTTCCTAATCATGTCTTTTCTGAGATAATTAGAGAAACAATAGTTAACGATAAAATTATCTCGAAAATTTCCAGTGATTATAAGGTTAGTCGAGAAGTAGTTTTACGAAAACTATTAGATAATAACTTAATCTCCCAGAAAGAATATACTCTTAAAGTAAGGGAGTGGTACAGTGAGCAGGTGGGAAAAAGTCAGGACAAAAATAAAAAATCTGGCGGTAATCCCTATGCTAATCAGGCGAAATATTTGGGAGAAAATTACCTAAAACTGGTGTTCAATAAATACTATCAAGGTCAATACGATATCGAGCGTGTTGCTGATTATCTAAACATTAAAAAAGTTGCTACGGTGGAAAAAATTGAACAATATTTATTAGACAAAGGACTGTTTTGATGGTTTACATTTTTGACACAAGTAGTTTTAAGGTTTTAGGAAACTATTTTCCCAAAAGTTTTCCTACCGTTTGGCAAAAAATCGATTTGATTGTGTCAGAAGGTAAACTACAATCAGTACGCGAAGTGCTTAAAGAAGTAGAATATGGCAATAATAAACAATTTGTTTTAGATTGGATAGACTTCAATAAACAAATATTTTTACCACCCACTGCTCAGGAAACCCTATTTATTCCTGAAATTTTTTCTATAAGAAACTTTAGGGATTTAGTGAGTGAAAAAGCAAGATTACAAGGAAAACCAGTGGCTGACCCATTTATTATTGCCTGTGCCAAGATAAAAGACGGTTGCGTAATTACCGAAGAAGCCTTGAAGCCTAATGCTGCCAAAATTCCCACAGTCTGTCAACACTTTTCTATCGATTGTACCAATGTTCAGGGTTTAATGGAGCGGGAAGGTTGGCAATTTTAAAACTAAAATTAATGGATAAATTGCCAATAAATTTATATGTTGAAAAGGCTTTTTCTGGAAAACTAATAACCGTGTTCAGCCAGAAATTCTAGGCTAATCTCGGTAGGAGGGTGATAAGAGCGCATTCCTAACAATTTTTCCACATATTTGCCTAAAATATCCCCTTCTAGATTCACCCAATCGCCTAATTTTAAATGGGAAAGATTGGTTTCGGCGTAGGTGTGGGGGATGACAGCCACTTTAAACCAGCTACCGTAGGCATCACAATCGGCCACGGTTAAACTAATGCCATTAACAGCTATACTGCCCTTACCGACGATATAACGAGCTATGTAGTTATTCCACTGCTCTTCTAGGGAACTAGGGGCAGCAAAGGTCATTTCCCACGAATTAGCCACGATTATCGATTCGACTAAACAGCCAATACCATCCACATGACCGGTGACAAAATGACCGCCGATTTTACTACCCACCCGCAGAGAGGTTTCTAGGTTAACGCTGGTTTCTGTTTTAATCCTTCGTCCCAAAGTAGTGCGCTGTAGGGTTTCTGGGGAAGCGGTGGCCACAAAACCCTCTGGGAGAATTTCCTCGACTGTCAAACAAACTCCATCCACAGCCACACTATCACCAATCATTAAATCTTGAATAATTGTATCAGAGGATACAGACAAATATAGTCTATCAGTATCCACGACCCGAATTTTTCCCAAGGCTTGAATTAATCCTGTAAACATCGGCTTTTTTCTCGACTATAAATCTTTATGAGTGAAAGATTGGGCATTTTCCCCAGAATAATCGGCGACAATATGACCATCTCCCACTAATTGATATTTGTAGGTCACTAATCCCTCTAATCCCACAGGACCCCGGGGAGGCATTTTTTGGGTACTGATACCCACTTCGGCCCCAAAACCGTAACGGAAACCATCGGCAAATCGCGTGGAACAATTATGAAAAACTCCGGCGGCATCAACTCGATCGCTAAAGGTTTTGGCCGTGTTAAAATTTTCGCTGACAATGGCTTCCGTGTGTCGAGAACCGTAATAATTAATATGTTCGATTGCCGATTCTAGACTATCGACAATTTTAATTGACAGAATTAAATCACTATATTCGGTTTGCCAGTCTTCTTCTGTGGCCGATGGCACGTTAATCATCTGACGAGTTGCTTCATCTCCTAATAATTTAACCTTTTTTTCCTCTAATGCCTGTGCCACTGCGGGTAAAAATTGTCTAGCGATGTCTTGATGAACCAATAAAGTTTCAATGGTATTACAAGCGGCAGGATATTGGGTTTTGCCATCGACGGTAATTCTAATTGCTTTGCTTAAATCGGCTTCTTTGTCGATGTAGAGATGACAGATACCATCGGCATGACCGAGGACAGGAATGCGGGTATTATTTTGGATATAACGCACAAATTCGTTAGAACCTCTAGGAATTATTAAATCGATGTATTGATCAAGTTTTAAGAGTTCCTGAATTTCTTCTCGTGTTGTTAATAATCGTACCGCTGCTGGATTAACTTTAGTTTGACTCAATGCCTGATGAATAATTGTTACTAAAGCTTGACAAGAACGGAGCGCCTCTTTCCCCCCTTTTAAAATAACGCCATTACCAGATTTAATCGCTAAACTGGTAATTTGAATTAAAGCATCGGGACGAGCTTCAAAAATAACCCCTAAAACCCCTAAAGGACAGGTTATTCTCCGAAGAGTTAAACCTTGATCTAATTCCCGATTAATTTGCATAGTAGCTAAAGGATCTGCTAATTTAGCCACATCTCGCACCCCAGCAATGGCGGCTTTTAATTTGCCAAGACTTAACTCTAATCGCGCACATAAAGCCGGAGATAATTGCATCGCTTTGGCAGTTTGAACATCGGCGATATTAGCTTCTAGTATCTTATCGGCATTGGCAGTTAAAGCCTCAGCAATAGCCTCTAAAGCTTCATTCCTTTCTTCGTTAGTCAGGATAGCCAGTTGACGACTCGCTTGACGGGTTTCTCTGGCGATTTCGGGGAGGGATAGAGAAGTTGTAACCATAGAAAATTAAAAGTAATAACCGCTATCTTGTTTATTTTATCTTATTTTTGATCAAGTTTCAGGGTCATTACACCTCATTGTAAAAATCAAAAATTGTTGTTAGGTTTAGGATTCAGTAGCTAGGAGAATTAAGAATCAATAATAATCAATTAAATGGTCTATTTACAGATTTTAGGCAATTTAATCCTTATTTTTGCTGGTTTTGAACCCTCAAAAATTAATTAGGCAAGAGGTTTATTGAAGGTTATCAACTTTTGTCATGATCATCATAAATCTAGTTAACTAGAAAAAATAGCCGAAATTAGTGATTTTTCTTCCTAGACCTGTAGAGACATTATAGTTAACATCCCTACAGGTTCTAGACTATCTAGACCGGATTGGCAATCAGACAATTAGATACTTCTTGACGCGCCCAATCATCGGCGGCTAAAATGTCATCTAGGCTAGGGGTAGAACTGTTATGAATCGCAAAGCGATCGCAGACTTTTTCAATCACCCGTGGAATATCTAAGAAACTAATCTTTTCTTCTAAAAATAATGCTACTGCTTGTTCATTGGCCGCATTTAATACTGCTGGCATTGACCCACCTGCGCGGCCGGCTGCATAAGCTAATCCCATACAGGGATATTTTTGATGATCGGGTTCTTTGAAGGTTAAACTGCCGGCTTTAACTAAATTTAAAGGTTCCCAATCGGTATAAATTCTTTCAGGCCAAGACAAGGCATATAACAGGGGTAAACGCATATCAGGCCAGCCTAATTGGGCTAAAACCGAGGTATCCTGTAACTCAATTAAAGAGTGAATAATACTTTGGGGATGAATAACAATATCGATCGCATTATAATCAACACCAAATAAATAATGAGCTTCGATAACTTCTAGACCTTTATTCATTAAAGTAGCCGAATCGATGGTGATTTTTCTGCCCATCGACCAGTTAGGATGTTTGAGGGCATCAGCTACGGTTACTTGTGACAATTTTTCCACGGGTAGATCCCGAAAAGCACCCCCAGAAGCGGTGAGAATAATCTTTTTTAATCCCCCGGTGGGAACTCCCTGTAAACATTGAAAAATAGCTGAATGTTCCGAATCAGCAGGTAATAATTTAACTCCGTGTTTTTCCACTAAAGGCAGCACCACCGGACCGCCAGCAATCAGGGTTTCTTTATTAGCGAGAGCGATATCTTTACCAGCAGTAATAGCGGCAATCGTCGGCAGCAATCCCGCACAACCAACAATTCCCGTGACGACGCTTTCGGAATCGCCATAACGGGCCACTTCGATTACTCCTTCCTTTCCTGCTAGGATAATCGGGGTATAGTCAAGGTCGGAAATTAGGCTTTTTAGGTCTTCTAGTTGACTTTCGTTGTTAATCGCCACGATTTGCGGGCGAAATTGCCAAATTTGCTCCGATAGTAGTTGAATATTATTACCCGTGGCTAATCCCACCACTTGAAACTTATCGGGATGATCGGTGACAATATCGAGAGTTTGAGTACCGATCGAGCCTGTAGAGCCTAAAATCGAGATTTTTTTCATTAGAAACTTAATATAATTTGGGGATTAGCTTTAAATATACGTTCTCTGGGGTCTTTCTGGCACATCAGAGTAAATATTAAATATTTGTTAAAAAAGTTGCTAGTTTGACTTTTTTGTGCTATGGGTTAGAAAGAGTTAGCGATAGAGATGGTGACAGAGAAGAAATCGAATAGAACGGCCAATGGATTAGGCTGTCTAGCGGGGGGTCTGGTTTTTTGCCTCTTATTTCCCCTGTGTGTTTTCTTTTTTGTTTGGTTATCCTTCGCTCTTGGGATGAGTTGCGCTCTCCCCAGTCAATGTTCGGCAGCAGCAGCATTCATGAAAGGGATTCTGTCCTTAATTCTTTTTTTTGGGGGAGGATTCGCCGTACCTATATTCCTCAGTTGTGCCGTGGGAAAAGCCGTCAGATTTGGGTTAAGTCGGAGAAAAAATAACCGAACTTAAACTTAAGTTCGGCTAGATTTATAATCTATTTAACAACTGGATAAAACTAACTTTCTGTCGCCGTTGCTGTGGTGGGAGGCAACTTAATATTAGTAGCTAATCCCAGAATTTGCAGCAGACGAATGGTCATCCAAGTCAGGTCAACTTCCCACCATTGTAGGCCATGACGGGCAGAATACTGATAGGCATGGTGATTATTGTGCCAACCTTCACCGAAAGTTAAGAGAGCAACCCACCAACAATTTTTAGAATTATCGTGGGATTCATGGCTAACATAACCAAATTTGTGGGTGGCACTGTTGACAAACCAAGTGGAGTGGAAAACTAAGACCAAGCGAACAAAAATTCCCCAAATTACAAACGGCCAACCACCCATAGCATAGAGAATTAAGCCTAAAACAATTTGGATAGGAACAAAATAATTTTGACAGAATTTATAGAAAGGATCGTCGGCGATATCTTGGGTAAAACGGGCAATTTCTTCGTCGGCAGGAATTTCGTGCAACATCCAACCCATGTGACTCCACCAGAAACCTTTATTAGAATCGTGGGGATCGGGAGCAGTATCAGAATATTTATGATGAATACGATGTAAACCTATCCATGCGATCGCACCCCCCTGACAAGCGAGGGTTCCGCACAAAACCAGAAAGTATTCTAACCATTTGGGAGTCTTAAAACTCCGATGGGAAACCAAACGATGAAAACCGAGGGTAATTCCTAAACCCCCGGTAATCCAATAAAGAATCAATGTCACTCCCACAGCGCCCCAGCTAAAATTGCCAGGCAAGAAGGCTAAAAGAGCCACTAAGTGGATAAAAGCCATGTAGATGAGAGTCACCCAGTCAATGGGAAGTTTTTCGGAAGTCGCAACAGTCATTGAATAACCCAAAGGGAAACAACAGGAGACAGAGCATCATTGTCTTATCTGTCTCGATTTGACACAGGGGAAACTTTGACGCTTAATAAATAGTAACAAATATCACAGTCTATTGTTTGATGGATATCCCCTCTCTACTCCACAGGGCAGAAAAGGCCTTACTGCCCATTTTTTCGGAAATTGACGCACAGGTCAAGGAAAATCTCCGTCAAGTCCTCGCTGCTTTCCGTGAAAACCGGGTCGGGGTGCATCATTTTGCTAGTGTTAGTGGTTATGGTCATGATGACTTGGGACGGGATACTTTAGATCAAGTGTTCGCCCAAGCCCTGGGGGCCGAAAAGGCGGCGGTGCGGGTACAATTTGTGTCAGGAACCCATGCGATCGCCTGTGCCTTGTATGGGGTTCTTCGACCGGGGGATGAGATGTTAGCGGTAGCCGGTGCGCCCTACGATACCCTAGAGGAAGTAATTGGGATTAGGGGCAGTGGTCAAGGCTCTTTAAAGGATTTTGGCGTTAGTTATCGGCAATTAGAGCTAGATTCTACTGGTGCGATCGATTGGTTAGCTCTAGAAACAGCAGTTAAACCCCAAACCCGTTTAGTACATATTCAAAGGTCTTGCGGTTATTCCTGGCGCTCAAGTTTGTCTATTGACGAAATCGAGAGAATTGTCCGTATAGTTAAACAACAAAACCCGAATACAGTCTGTTTTGTCGATAATTGCTATGGAGAATTTATCAGCACCCAAGAACCCACCCACGTGGGGGCAGATCTAATGGCCGGTTCTCTAATTAAAAATCCCGGAGGTACAATCGTCACGGCCGGGGGATACATAGCAGGTAAAGCGGAATTAGTGGAAATGGCCTGCTATCGTCTGACAGCACCGGGGATTGGTAGCGAGGGAGGGGCAACTTTTGACCAAAATCGTCTCCTTTATCAGGGATTGTTTCTAGCGCCGCAAATGGTGGGAGAAGCGATGAAAGGCAGTCATTTAATCGCCTATGTGGGCGATAAGTTGGGTTATCCGGTCAATCCTGCCCCTTTTGTACCTCGACGCGATATTATTCAAGCAATTAAACTCGGTTCTCCCGATAAGCTGATCGCCTTCTGTAAAGCCATTCAAGCCTATTCTCCCATCGGTTCCTACTTGGATCCCATTCCTGCCCAAATGCCGGGCTATGAGAGCCAAGTAGTGATGGCTGGTGGCACTTTTATCGATGGCAGCACCTCGGAATTCTCCGCCGATGGACCCCTACGGGAACCCTATATCGTTTTCTGTCAGGGAGGAACCCATTGGACTCATATTTCTCTAGCTTTAGAACAAGCGATCGCTGCTTTATCTTAAATGGTTCCTCTCACTTTCCTTCTCTCCCTTAGTTAAAGTTTGCTAAAAAAGTTTTTCTTGGGGATAGATAGGTTTTGGGGTGTTAGGGAATTTAGCTAAAATTTCCCCATCTCCCTAAATCCCTATCTCCTAACTTCCTGTCTTTGTGGTTAACAAGAAGGGAACAGTCAAGGAGCAAAAGTGCCATTAATACAGACTTTCCCCATCATTAAGTAGCTGGTTATAATTAAATTTAAAATGGATTTTGCCTTTAATCCCCCCTTGATAAGGGGGGTGCCGATAGGCGGGGGGATATGAAAGTTTTTAATACCTACCTACTTATTTATTCCTTTTCTATTTTTGTTCAGGACTTATTGATTGATTTAGGCTCTTTTGTGGGGACAATTCCTGATTTTTAAGATCAATGTAGATTGACAAAAATGAGATGCAGCCACTTCTCGAACTTGTCTAACTCGATGCCAGATGGGAAAATAACCACAAATCTAACTATACTCATTACAATATAAATATCAACGACCACGATAAAAAGTTCTTATGCGGGTAACTCTAAAATCGGCCTTGAGTGACAGTCATATCGATGCTAATCAAAGCAGCAGTCAACGTCAACTGATGCTATCGATCGCCGCCACCAGTGAACAGATCAACACAAATTTACCGATTAATCTTTGTTTAGTTCTCGATCATAGCGGTTCTATGCAGGGAAAACCCCTAGAAACGGTAAAAAAAGCGGCCTTAAGTTTAATAGAATCCCTCGGAGTTAACGATCGTCTCTCGGTGATAGCTTTCGATCATCGCGCTAAAGTTATTCTTCCCTCCCAATCACGACAGGATGATCTGACCTTAATTCGCTCAAAAATTAAACAGTTACAAGCGGGAGGAGGCACGGCGATCGATGAAGGGATAAAATTAGGTATTCAAGAAAGTTCTAGCGGCAGCAAAGGTTATGTATCTCATATTTTTCTGCTTACCGATGGTGAAAATGAACACGGAAATAATCAACGCTGTTTAAAATTAGCCGCAGTAGCGGCTGAGTATGGTATCACCTTAAATACCTTCGGTTTTGGCGATCATTGGAATCAAGATATCCTAGAAAAAATTGCCGATATCGCCGGCGGAAGTTTATCCTATATCGAAAGACCCGAACAAGCTTTAATTGAATTTACTCGTCTGTTTAACCGTCTGCAATCTGTGCGGTTAACTAACGCTTTCCTGCAATTAGAATTAGATGCTCGGACTCATTTAGCCGACTTAAAACCCATCGCCCAAGTTGCCCCAGAAACCATAGAAATGAGCCTACAAAAAGAGGGTAATTTTTACATCACCCGTTTGGGGGATTTAATGATAGATGAAGAAAAAATTCTCCTCCTCAATCTCTATATTGACCAAATTCCCCCCGGTACTCACACCATAGCTAAGGTGAAGATTCGCTACGATGATCCCGCTTCCGGTCAAAAAGGGCTAGAAACTGCGACTTTTAACCTTGATATCACCTCCCAAGCTCTCTATCAATCCCAATTAAACGATCAAGTTCAGAAATCAATTCTGACTTTAGCCAAATATCGTCAAACCCAAATCGCTGAAGAAAAATTAAAACAGGGCGATCGAGCAGCCGCCGCCACCATGCTACAAACCGCAGCCAAAACCGCCCTACAATTGGGAGAAAAAAATGCCGCCACTGTCCTCCAAACTAATGCCACCCGTTTACAGGTGGGAGAAGAATTGAGCGAGGGTGATTTAAAGAAAACCCGCATTATTGCTAAAACAAGACTACAAACCGATGGATAAACCACTTATTGAAACAAAATCCCGATTCCCAGCAAAGCAATCATCACCCCGAAAATCGCCCGCAAGTTAATCCGATCCCCCATCATGGCAGCGATCGGCAGGACAAATAAAGGACTGGTAGCGGTGAGAGTTTGGGCAATACCCACAGGAGAGAATTTTAGAGCAGTTTGCTGTAACCATATCCCTAAAAACGTACTGCCAAAAGCGGTGACAATAATAATAGCAATCAGACGCAATGACCAGTTAATCGCTGGCGATGATTCCTGACGGCGAAAAAACATCAAAATTAACACTATTCCCGTCCCCGCTAACAGACGAAACAGGGCACTCTGCAAAGAAGACATTCCCGACTCTACCAGTGCCTGACGAGATAAAACCGCTCCCACCGCTTGGGAAATCGCAGCGATTAAAGCCCAGGCAATTCCTCGCCGACAAGGACGTTGACTATTGATTTCGGGAGTTTTTTCGGAAATAACCCAAGCAACCCCGAAGATGGTCAAAATCATGCCAATATAAGCCGATATTTTCAGGGATTCCCCCAAAAAAGTCGCCGCTAGAATCGCCCCCAAGGGAGGCGAAAGGGTTTCTAACAGGAGGGTTTTTCGCGGTCCCAAATAATTGAGGGCGGTAAAATAGGCCGTGTCACCGATTCCTATACCAATTGCGCCACTTGTCAAGAGTATAAATACCGAACTTTGTTGATTAATATCGCGCCATTGTCCGGAAAGGGGCAGCGTCAGGGCAATTAAAGCGATCGCGACTACTCCTTTCAGAAAATTAAGCAATAAAGGCGGGATTTTCTGGCCTAATAGGCTATAAATCGCCGCAGAAATCGCCCAAAGCGCCGCCGTACTCAAAGCCGCTATCTCTCCCGTTAAATTTTCACCGAGACTAAATCCGTTGAGCATTATCATATTTGTCAGGAGACAGTATTAAGAAGACTCCGAGACTCCGAGACTATTTTTATTTATTATCCCCACTTCCCACACCCCCGCTAATTTAGTGATTTAATAAAACCGACCACTGCTGCAGAAGATAAAAACTATGTGTATTCTCGGTTTTGATCCGGGTAAGGACAAATGTGGGATCGCCGTCAGGTCATCGACGGGGAAAATTTATACCCATGAGGTGATAGCATCGTCACAGGCGATCGAGCGTTTAGCCAGTCTCTGTCAACAATATCCGATCGAATTATTGGTGATGGGGAATCAAACCACCTCAAAAAGTTGGCGCGAAAAAATTGCCGCTCGTGTCACCGTCCCGATTACTCTAGTAGATGAACGCAATAGTACCCTAGAAGCTCGCGATCGCTATTGGCAAATGTTCCCCCCCAAAGGATTACAGAAACTCATCCCCCAAGGTATGCGTCTTCCTGATCGCCCCATTGATGATATAGTAGCGATTCTGCTGATTGAACGTCATTTACAGTCCAAATAATGTCACACTACAAATTAGACACAGCAGGGTGAATTGACGATGCTCCTAAGTAAAGGTTTTGAAGTGGAAATGTACACCGGAACAGCAGCCGGAGAAATTATCGGTTTATCCGATCGCATTGTCAAGGATTTAGATGGTTTTGTCCGGGAACCGGATAGTCGTAACGTAGAATATACTACGGCTCCCATGACTAACTATGACCGTCTTTTATGCGCTACTTTAAAACCTCGTCTGGCTCTACGGCAATATTTGCGTCGTTTAGGCGATTATACCCTCATCCCCGGCAGTACCCTCTCCTTGGGCGATAGTCAATATTTTTATCGCAGTGACCCCCACAATCCCTATCATGACTATATCGAACAGACCTACGGCACTAATGTAGTCACGGCCAGTATTCATATTAACGTCGGTATTAGCGATTATGAGGATTTAATGCGTGCCTGTCGCTTAATTCGCCTAGAAGCTCCTTTATACTTGGCTTTAAGCGCTTCCTCTCCTTTTCTCGATGGGAAAATCACTGGGTCCCATTCCCGTCGTTGGCAAGTTTTCCCCCAAACTCCCGCTTATGTTCCCCTCTTTGAAAGTCATAAACATTTTGTCACCTGGACTGAGGAACAATTAAAACTCGGTACGATGCAGAATGTTCGTCATCTCTGGGTTTCGGTACGTCCTAACGGTGGCAATCGTCCCTATAATCTCAATCGTCTAGAATTGCGAATTTGTGACCTGATTGCTAATCCTATTAGTTTATTAGCAGTTATGGCTTTTTTAGAGGCCCGTTTAACTCAACTTTTACAGGATCCCCAATTAGACCCCTTAATTTTAAGTCAATTACCCAGCAGCAATCGTAGCGAGGATTTATTAACTTTAACTCAAGAAAACGAACAGGCTGCCGCGCGTTTTAGTCTTGATGCCACCCTGAGACATTGGTACGATGGCCGGGAAATCTTAGCTAGGGATTGGATTAAAGACCTCTATGTTCAAGTTTATCCGATCGCTAAAGAAAGGGGTTTTAGTTGTTTCCTCTCTCCCCTACAAAAAATCCTCCGCGAAGGTAACACGGCACAACAATGGTTAAAACAATACGACCAGGGGATGGATGTTAAAAGTATTATCAAACAGGCGATTCTTACCCTAGAAAAAGAGGAACGAGAGTTAGAACATAAATTATGTCAGCATATTCTAGTTGCGTGAATAAAAGACTTTTTCTCTAATTATTTGGCTCTCTTGAGGTTATGGTGATGAGTAAATCTTATCGGTTCTTCGGTTTGTGTTATGCAAGGGACGGGATTATAAGAGATGAAACCCTTATAGAGAAAGATATTGCTGCGATATTTGTCAATTGTTTTCAATCTAGAGCGAACTAATCAATTAAGTCTCTTGCTAGATAAGGATTTAGTCGATTTATGCCCCCCGATAGAACCATACCAGATAACGAAGAACCATTTAAACTACTAATTGGCTATAACCAGTCTAGGAGAGCCACCAAATTAAAGCATATCTAAAGAGTTTTGAGTTAAAAGTAAAACTTCAGGTTTTCATTTAAAACAAATGTACCAACTAGCTTAATTTTTGGGGGAAAATTAGTCAACCGATCATTAAGTACCTAAGCAAAATTAATTACACATATCTAACCCCGCTCTTGCCTCTTGCCTATCTTCACTAGGAAATTAATTTTGCACGACTACTTATAACATATAATTAATTTGCAAGAGTTCTACTGTTTACTGATAACTGAAAAACCTCCTTCACCCGAGCGACAACATTTTTCAGGGTAATAGGATAAGCTGGAATTATCGAAACCGTAGAAATAACAGATAAAATGAGTAATCTCCTCTGGCCGCGTTTTCTCAAGAAAGCTTACCGTCAAGAACCAATAACTAGCTTTATCTTTACCGCAGCGGCAGTAGATGTCATCATCGGGGTTCTAGGACAAAGATGGACACTGCTGTCTTTAGGGGCAACGATTATGGCGATCGCTATCTTCGCCAGGTGGCAACAGAGCCAAAAAAGCAAGGCAATCAACAAAGAAGAAGCGGCAAGATACTATTTACCGCCCCAATCGGGTCAAGTAGCTTTACCGACCCTGAAAAATGAAAAAAATCGACCTTCTTAGCTCAAAAATTTCACCTTGCTTGGCAATCAATCCCCTCAAAGGCTAGAATCTATAGCACCGTTCATTTGTTAATATTCAACTAAATTTATGAAATTCCGATTTACGGGTGGGGAGAAACTTGTCGGGGCAATTGTGGTCAGTGTCCTAACCACGCTGACAATCGGGCAACATCAGCTTAGTCAGGCCCAAAGTCCTATTGCTCCCCCTAAACCCGCAGCTGAAAGTGGCGAAAAAACCCCAGAAACTATCCTAGTAGAGGGTTTAGGCAGACTTACCCTCGCTAAAACCTTAGAAGGGCAACAATCCACCCCTAATGCTGTGATTTTCAGCCCCGATAACCAATTGGTTCTCGCTGGTGGTAGTGATACGGATCCTCTCCTGAGAATTTGGTCCGTAAAAACAGGGCAAAAAGTTTCCCAAACTCGGGCCCAAAGAACTAGCGTCAAAGCTTTAGCCATTAGTCCCAACGAAAAATTATTAGTTAGTAGCGGTTCAGATGGTTCCATTAATTTTTGGAATCTGGTGGAAGGCAAGTATTTAGGAATTGCCCTCGAACACGGTAATACTGTCCTCGCCCTTACGGTTACTCCCGATGGTAAAACGTTAATTAGTGGTGGTTTGGAAGGAATTCGCCTCTGGACAGTGCAACCCCCCCGCCGTCCCCTCTATCGTTTAAATTGGGTGGGTAATTTTGTTTATTCCCTAGGCATGAAATCCGATGGTGTCACCCTTGCCAGTGGTCATGAAAACGGTGAGGTAAATTTTTGGGACATCCGCGAGGGCAAATTGTTATCGAAATTTTCTGCCCATCCCCAAGCGGTTAGCAAGCTTTTATACACTCCCGACGGTAAAAATTTAATTACCGGTAGTTTAGACCGCACGATTAAAATCTGGGATACGAGCAATAATCAGTTATTATTTACCCTCGTCGGTCATACGGCCCGAATCCGTTCCCTGGCACTCCATCCTAACGGACAAATTCTCGCTAGTGCTAGTAATGACGGGGTGCGTTTATGGGATGTGACCACGGGTAAACAGTTAGCCTGGTTTGATAATAATTCCGACTGGGTGGAATCCCTGGCTTTTAGTCCCGATGGGCAGTATTTGGCTAGTGGTAATTATGATTTTAAAATTCGCCTCTGGCAATTCGTCCGTTAGGCAAAAATGCCTTGATTTAGCCTTTAACCACTTCTAGAAAAGCCGATTTCGCCGCTGCCTGTTCCGCTGCTTTTTTGCTTCTGCCAGTTCCCACTCCTAATTTCTGCTCATTTAACCACACTTCCGCACAAAAACGTTCTTGATCTAAACCATTGATTTCTTTTACTAAATATTGCGGCAGTTTTTTGTATGTTGCTTGTGTCCACTCCTGCAAGGCATCCTTATAATTCTGTCGGGCCGGATCTCGACGAATTTCGGCCGCTTTTTCCCGCAGTGGTTCATCTAACCAAGAACGCACTAAAATCATCGTCTGTGTACTAAGATATAATGCTCCCAAGACCGCCTCAAAAGCGTCTGCTAGTCGAGAAATTCGCCCCGCTTGATCGATACTCGTACTACTTGATACCAACAAATAACGCTCGAAACCGTAGCGATCCGCAAATTCCGCCAGAGTGCGATCGCTAACCATCATCGATCGCAGGGCGGCAAATTCTCCCACGAGCGCCTCTGGATAGGTTTCTAACAATACCTCCGCCGCCACGAGTCTTACCACAGAATCGCCCACAAATTCCAATTGTTCATAATTCTTATCACGCGAAACACTGGGATGAGTTAGGGCCAAATCTAACAAATCCCACCTGACGGGGACATCAGCCGATAAACCCAGCTTTTCCACTAGGGTTTTTAATTGTTTTTGGCGACGCGGATCACTTAAGGACATGGGAGCGAGAAGAAGGGGTGTGGGGTGTAGGGTGTGGGGTGTGGGCTTCGGCCGTGAGCTCAGCCGAACGGGTGTGGGGTGTGGGGTGTAGGGTGTGGGGTGTGGGCTTCGGCCGTGAGCTCAGCCGAACGGGTGTGGGGTGATGGGGAGAACAAAGCTGCCTATTGCCGACCGCCGACCGCCTCCTGATAACTGATAAAGGAGAGAGTCAGACATAAGCCGAATTCTGTATTTCCCAACAGCAGTAAAATTGCTTTTACCTTTGTTGGAATAGAGGTTATCTATCTGGGATAATTGTTACCAATTACCTCAAGCGGTTCCTAAAAACGGGACAGGAAAAAGACCAACCTTTGTCCCTCCACCTTGCTCCCCACCGGGGTTTACCGAGCCAGTACCTCTCGATACTGCTGGTGCGCTCTTACCGCACCTTTGCACCCTTACCCCCAATCAGTTATCAGTTATCAGTGAATTTACTTTCGTTACTGTTTACTAATCACTGAAAAAAGGAGGCGGTATTTTTCTGTGGCACTATCCTCACGCTCACGCGCACTGGACGTTATCCAGCAAGTGTGGTCTTTCGGGAGTTCGGACTTTCCTCGGAATCATTAATCAAATGACCCCGCAACCTCTAGACCAACTCTCTCCTATTCTCTAGTATGACTTACCAGAGACTCGATCGCTCATATATCCTAGTCAATAATCAGTGATCAGTAAACAGTAAACAGTGAACAGTGAAAAGACAGCAGGAAACTGCTATTTAATACTGCTCGCTTAATAAGTAGTCGTGCAAAATTAATTTCCTAGTGAAGATAGGCAAGAGGCAATAGGCAAGAGCGGGGTTAGATGTGTGTAATTAATTTTGCTTAGGTACTTACATACTGCTCACTTAAAACTCAAATCTGATAACTGATAACTGATAACTGATCAATGTCGATCGCTCTAAACGTTAACATTAAAGGTAATGGCTATCCGATCCTCTGTCTGCACGGTCATCCCGGTTCGGCATCCAGTATGTCTGTATTTACCGATCATTTTTGCCAACGCTGGCAAACCCTGGCCCCGGATCTGCGCGGCTACGGTAAAAGTCGTTATCGCCTGGATTTTCAGCTAGAAGAACATCTAGAGGATTTAATCGAGCTGCTCGATCGCCAAAAAATCCAGCAATGTTTAATTCTCGGTTGGTCTTTGGGGGGTATAATCGCACTGGAATTAGTATTGCGGCATCCTGATCGCTTTCCTGGTTTAATTCTCGTGGCCTCGGCCGCACGGCCTTGGGGTAGTCATCCTCCTATCACCACCACAGATCTGATTTTGACGGGGATGGCGGCAATTCTCAATCAGATTAAACCGGGATGGCGTTGGAATATTGATACTTTTGCCCGTCGTTCCCTGTTTCAGTACCTTTTTTCACAACATCAAGCGATATCCTATCAATATCTCGCTCAAGATGCTGTTACCGCCTACTTAGGCACTTCTCCAGCTGCTAATCGCGCTTTAAATCGGGCTTTAAAAAAAGGTTACAATTGTTTAAAATCTCTTGACAAAATCACAATTCCCTGCTTAGTTCTGGCGGGAGCAAATGATCGCCATATTACCAGTGCCTCGAGCCAAGAAACAGCCGAAAAACTGAAACTGTCTCGGTGGAAATGTTACCCAGATACAGCCCATCTGTTCCCCTGGGAAATCCCCGACTTAGTTTTAGGGGACATTGATAATTGGTTAGCGGAGCATTTTAGCGATAAACTGGCAGGGTGAAGTGAAAACTACTGCCGTGGTCAGGGACACTATCCACCCAAATTTGACCGTAGTGGGCGCGAATAATCTTGCGACAGACCGATAAACCGATGCCATAACCTTCTTTACCCTCATCCCGTTTGAGACGCACATGACCCTCAAAAATATGCTCTTGTTTTTCTTCGGGGATGCCGGGGCCGGTATCACTGATGCTCACTTGTACTTTTTGAGTAGTACGATGGAGGACAGAAAGGGTAATTTCGCCGCCAGGGGGAGTATATTTGATGCCATTCTCCAAGAGATTAATAATCACCTGTCGGATTAACTCCTCATCAGCATAGACGGGGGGCAGATCTTGGGGGATATCGCTTTGGAGAGTTAAAGTCTTTTCCTGAAAAATATCGGTAAATTGAGACAAAATTTCCTGACAAAGAGCTTGAAGATAAAATTTACTCTGGTGGAGAGTGAATTGCGCCGCCATGCTCTTAGAAGCTTGCAGAATATCCGTGATCAAACGGTTCATAATCCGGAACTGTTTGCGGGCCTGTTGGTGCAGTTGTTCTCGTAATTGCAGACTGCGCTCCGTATCCGGTTGATGATAGGCTAATTCTAGGGTTTCCACGGCGATGGAAGCAGCGGTGAGAGGGCTGCGTAAATCGTGGGCTAACATAGCCAAAATTTGGTCTTTAAATTTCAACTGTTCTAATAATTCTTCCTTTTCCTGTTTAAGACGAAAAACCTCATCGGCAATGCGGATGAGTTCGCCCGAATGTTCCACCTCTTGACGTTGTTCATCCTCAGCGTGATGATTTTTGACCTCCTCTTTAATCGCTTTTTGCCAGCGTACCAACCATTTTTTAAACTGTTCCACCAGATTACTGCCCGCGAGGGTATGGCGGGGGGCGGGGGCAATTTTGACCAGGGCCGGGGTAGCTACAAGGCGAAAATGTTCGACTAAATGAGGTTGCTGGCGAATTTCGATGATTTGTAGGTCAATTGGGTAATCAGACTTTAAAGACTGGAGATAGGACTGAATTTGACGGATAATTTCTTGAGAACTGGGACGGTCATCAACAAACAGCAAAAGTTGAATCGAGAGAGGCGTTGTCGTCTCTCTCCCTAAAGCAGTCAGTGGCTCGTTAGATGGGAGCATCGGAAAATTAGTAAACCTAGGGATTGACGGGATTGATCGATCGTCGATCGACTTTTATCATATTCTTTATTGTAGAAGCTTAAGATAGTATAAAATCTACTCAACCTAATCTTAAAGTTTTATTCCTTAATTCTAAGAAGAAATCCTATGGCTTTTGGCTATGTTGCCCTAGTTCTCCACGCTCATCTCCCTTTCGTTCGCCATCCCGAAAGCGATTACGTCCTCGAAGAAGAATGGTTATACGAAGCAATCACAGAAACCTACATCCCTCTGCTGCAAGTTTTTGAAGGTCTCAAGCGGGATGGTATCGATTTTAAAATGACCATGAGCATGACTCCGCCGTTGGTGTCGATGCTGCGGGATCCGTTACTGCAAGAGCGTTATGAAGAACACTTAGGTAAGTTAGAAGAATTAATTGCTAAAGAAATCGACCATAATCAACATAATGGCCATATTCGCTACTTAGCCGAATATTACGCCGAATCTTTCCAAAGTATCCGACAAACTTGGGAAAAATACGATCGAGATCTGGTCAAGGCATTTAAACAATTCCTCGACAGTAATAACCTAGAAATTATCACCTGTGGTGCGACTCACGGTTATATGCCCCTGATGAAAATGTACCCACAAGCGGTGTGGGCGCAAATTGAGGTGGCCTGTCAACACTACGAAGAAAATTTCGGTCGTCGTCCCAAGGGCATTTGGTTGCCGGAATGTGCCTACTATGAAGGGGTAGAAAGAATGTTAGCCGATGCGGGCATTCGTTACTTCCTCGTCGATGGCCACGGTATTCTCTACGGTCGTCCTCGTCCCCGTTACGGCAGTTACGCGCCCATTTTCACGGAAACTGGGGTGGCTGCTTTCGGTCGTGACCATGAATCTTCCCAACAGGTGTGGTCTTCCCAAGTCGGTTATCCGGGGGATATAGTTTATCGGGAATTCTATAAAGATTTGGGCTGGGAAGCGGAATACGAGTATATTAAGCCCTATATCATGCCCAACGGTCAACGCAAGAATATAGGCATCAAATACCACAAAATCACTAGCCGGGACGGTGGTTTATCGGAAAAAGGACTTTATGACCCTTACTGGGCCAAAGAAAAAGCCGCCGAACACGCGGGCAATTTTATGTATAATCGCGAGCGGCAGGTGGAGAGTTTAGCGGGAATTATGGGCCGTCCTCCCCTGGTTGTTTCTCCCTACGATGCCGAGTTATTCGGTCACTGGTGGTATGAGGGACCCTGGTTTATTGATTTTCTGTTCCGCAAGTCTTGGTATGACCAAAATATCTACCAAATGACCCATTTAGCCGATTATCTCCGGTCTAACCCCCATCAGCAGGTCTGTCGTCCTTCCCAATCCAGTTGGGGTTATAAGGGTTTCCATGAATACTGGCTCAATGAAACTAACGCTTGGATCTATCCTCACCTGCACAAAGGCACAGAACGGATGATTGAATTAAGTCATCATGAAGCGGAGGATGAATTGCAGGAACGGGCTTTAAATCAGGCGGCCCGGGAGTTATTATTAGCGCAATCTTCTGACTGGGCTTTTATTATGCGAACCGGTACAATGGTTCCCTATGCTGTCCGGCGCACTCGTTCCCACCTGCTGCGGTTAAATAAAATCTATGAAGATGTGAAATCGGAGAAGATTGACTCTGGTTGGTTGGAAAAAGTCGAGGAAATCGATAATATTTTCCCCAATATTGATTACCGTGTCTATCGACCTCTGTAATCTGGGTGAGTAGTATAGATAAAAGGGGGGGTTAGTTAATACCCCCCCGATTTGATTTTTTAGAAAGTTAAATTGGTGTGTCTTGGGCTAATTCTGAGGCTAATTTGGCCAGAATTTTGGGTTTAAGTTCCTCGAGTTTCCGTTTTAACATCCGCTTGCTAATTTGTGGGCTGCCAACCTGGGCCAATTGACTATCGGTCAGCCATTGCTGCAAAATTTGGCATTGATTGGTGGGAATATTGGCGGTGATCACATTTTCACAGATCGGGCCGCCTTCGAGGGAGAAAAATAAAATCCAGTATTGACCAGTTTCGCCAAGGGTTTTGGTCATTTTTTGACCCTGGGGGGTTTTTAAGTCCAAATAACAGGGCAACCAGCGCGGCCCCTGTTGACGATGATAGAGGACAGTAATCCAGAGAATCATCGGGTGGGGTGTGGGTAAGAAGAGAAATTGATTATAACGGACACTAGCAACCCGGACGGGGATATCTTCTCGATCCAACATTACCCATAAACTGGCAAAAACGCCGTCAGCAGCCTTGATACAGCGTGGGAAGACGATTTTTTGGCGCGGTTTATCCTCGGGCCAACTGGACTTGAGACAGATATCCTTAGTATTAGCGACAGCAAGACCGGTTCGATCTAAATCTTCAAGGGTTTTAATTTTAGTGGTGTAATCGTCGATTTTTTTGACTATTTCACCGATACGATGCAATTTATTGGGTTGATTATTTTTGACTAGGGGTTCGAGTCGTTCGAGAAGTTGTAGTATATCTGTAACACTTTGCGGTCGATCGCTGGGTGCTTTGGCTAAACAGCGCAGGATTAACTGTTCTAATTCTGGCGGTAATTGCAAGCTAGGATTAAAGGGACGGGGTTCAGCGTAGTGGTGAACCTCATACCAACCGCCAAAGGAGGAATTATCGGGAAAAAAGGGCGTTTTTCCCGTGAGCATCTCGTACATCACGATCCCGAAACTGTAGATATCGGAACGATGATCGAGTTCTTTACCTTCCATCTGTTCTGGGGAACAATAGGCTAAGGTTCCCATAAACGATTGGGTTTGGGATTCTCCCGATTGGATGAGTTTAGCGATGCCAAAATCGAGAATTTTCACCAATTCCCCTAATCCTGAGTCCTGAATGATGATAATATTGCTTGGTTTGATGTCCCGGTGAATAATTGGACAGATCTCGCCTTGGAAGATAATACCCTTATGGGCGCATTCGATGCCGAAACCAATCTGACGGGTGAGATGAAAGAAGCGCGAGAGAGGCAGCGGGTGATATTTGATGATTTCTCCTATGCTTTCCCCCTGCAAAAATTCCATGACGTAGAAGGGGACTTCCTTTTCATCTACACCATAATCACGAACTTTAACAATATGAATACTTTTTTCGCCTAAAAGTGCCGAAATAGTCGCCTCTCGCTCGAAACGCTCGCGCATTCTTTTGTTGAGGAGAGTTTGCGAGAGGAATTTCACGGCGACGGTTACGCCACCTAAGAGTTTATCTTCCGCTCGATATACTTGTCCCATGGCACCGCTGCCGATCAACTCGACCAGTTGGTATCGATTGGCAAGTAGGCGCCGATGTCTAGAATCTGCCGACATAACTAGGCTACTGTGTTAATTATAGTGAGTCTGGTGGAGAGAGTTTTTTTAAGAACTGCTGCAATCCGTGGCTGATCGAGAGGACTTAACCTTAGAATGCCCTTTTTTTAGGCTAAAAGCATGATTGTTAACATATATTTTCAGGCATTTTTAGTCCTTGCCTCTTGCCTAATTAATTTTTGGGGGTTGAAAAAAATGAAAAAACTAAGTATAAAATAGCATAAAATCTCTAGATAGACAATTTGATTGATTATTTTCGTTCTTGATTCTCCTGACTTGAAAGAGGGTGTAGGGTGTAGGGTGTGGGGAAAGAAACCTCTTTCATCTGTGGGGGTGAAAATTTTTTCATCGGGACTGACTCCTAAACAACTAGGACAGGGAACTCCCTAACCCCCCTAAAACTTTTTTGCCGAAAGTGACCGATCTGCGTAATAATTCTTTAATAAAGATTTGTAAACTTGAAAATGATTATCCTTTCGCAGTGCTAGAGATTTAATGAGACGACTAATTGCGATCGAAAAAGCTCTGCTCATCGGTCATATTGTATCGATGGCTTTTGGACTAGCGGGATTGTTGCTAGTCTTGCCCCATCCCGAATTTGTGGCCAATTTACCGGATTTTGGCAAAACCGCCTTTGCTTGGTCAATGGCCGGGGGGGGTGTGGTGTATATGGTGTTAGGAATGGCAGCCGTGGCTGTTTATGCCTATCGGACTCTAGGAGTGTGGCACTGGTTAGGATTCATGGTTCCCGCTATCAGTTTATCCCTTTGTAGCGAACTATTAGGAACCAGTACCGGCTTTCCTTTCGGTCATTATCGTTATCTTTCGGGCTTAGGTTACAAAATTGCGGGTTTAGTCCCCTTTACTATCCCCCTATCTTGGTTTTATCTCGGTTTTAGTGCCTATATCATCGCTCGTGTTGGTTTATCCACTCTTGCTATACCCCAGTGGCTACAAAATCTAGGAGCGATCGCTATCGGGGCGGTATTATTAACTTCATGGGATTTTGTCCTAGATCCGGCCATGAGTCAAAGTACCATCCCCTTCTGGATTTGGGAACAACCGGGGGCTTTTTTTGGGATGCCCTATGAAAATTTTGCTGGTTGGTTCGGTACAGGCTGTGTTTTTATGACGGTAGCCACTTTAATCTGGCAAGTGCAACCGGTGAAACTGCCAAGTCAAGATTTAACCCTGCCTTTTGTGATGTATTTGGGTAATTTTGGCTTTGCTACGGTCATGAGTATCGGTGCTGGTATTTATCCGCCGATTTTCTTAGGATTACTCACCGGTATTCTGCCTTTAATACTCCTCTATAATCGCGCCAAGGCTGTTGCTTCCGGGCAAACAGTGGCAACCAGCGAAGTAACAACCCTAAAAATCCCCGTTGTTTCGGTGAGAGGAGCCAAATAAGTTGTTAACTGAGATAATTCTCGGTGCATTCTGCCTGGGGCTACTGCTGTCTCAGGCTGTTGCCTTTTTTATCCTTCTTTCCCGTCTGCTAAAAGGGGCGCGTCGTCGTCCTCCCCTGACTCCCCAACCCCCCACCCCGGAGATGTTAGGGACGGTAAGCGTGATTGTGCCGACGTTAAACGAAGTGGCCAGGATTGACGGTTGTTTACAGGGATTGAGTCAACAGAGTTACGAAGTGCGAGAAATTCTGATTGTCGATAGCAATTCCCAAGATGGTACGCGGGAAAAAGTCAAAGAGATGGCGGCAAAAGACCCCCGCTTTCGCCTGAAAACCGATTATCCTTTGCCTCCCGATTGGGTAGGTCGTCCCTGGGCGTTACACAATGGTTTTTTGTTTAGTTCTCCTAAAAGTGACTGGATTTTGGGCATTGATGCCGATACCCAACCCCAAGCAAATTTAGTGGCTAGTTTAGTTAAAGCTGCGATCGCAGAAGGTTACGATTTAGTTTCCCTGTCGCCGCAATTTATCCTCTCCTATCCGGGAGAATGGTGGTTACAGCCGGCTTTATTGATGACTTTGCTCTATCGCTTTGATGCGGCTGGAGTGCGCGGGCAAGATCCCGAACGAGTCATGGCCAATGGTCAATGTTTTCTCTGCCGGCGGTCAGTTTTAGCGGCTTTAAACGGTTATAGCGGGGCAAAAGGTTCTTTTTGCGATGATGTCACCCTGGCCCGTCTAGCGGCAACGAAAGGCTATCGGGTGGGATTTCTCGATGGGGCGAAGTTGATTCGCGTGCGGATGTACGAAGGACTCAAGGAAACTTGGCGCGAATGGGGCAGATCTCTTGACCTCAAAGATGCCTCCTATCAGGGGCAATTATGGGGCGATTTAGCTTTATTAGCTCTTACTCAGGGATTACCGATAATTATCACCCCTTTACTGCTCACAGCTTTGATTTTTGGCTACAATTTCCTGAGTTTAAAAATTGTTTTGACTTTAAACCTGCTGCTGTTATTGATTCGTTTTGCCCTTTTATTGGCTGTCTCTCCTAGCTACTATCGCGGCGAAAAAGTCAATCTATCTTCGGGATTATTTTGGCTATCTCCCCTCGCGGATCCGCTGGCAGTTATCCGCATTTTTATCTCTGCTTTTACCCGTCCCCAAAGTTGGCGCGGTCGATTGTATTAAAAATATGGCTCTCTTAGGTTTGGTGGGTAAAATGGATTCTAAGATACAGTCCTGTTGGCGAGGGAGTGGAACGAACCACAAAGACACAGAGGACACAAAGATCGATCATATTGTAAGTTAAACTGATCACACAGAACCTAGAAGAGCCGATAAATTAGGCTTTTAGTCATCACCTAAAATCATGGCTTCGACTTCCTGTTTAGCTTTTTCTAGGTCGTCTTTGGCTTGTTGTTGGAGTTGTTTGGCTTGATTACGAATTGCGGTGATATGCTCACTAATTTCTATTTGTTTTTCAAGAGGAGGCAGAGGAATTTTAAAATTTAGAACATCAGGTTTTGATGTGTTAGGTCTTACTGATGTTATAGTTAGACTTTTGTTAAGTTGCTCTTGAACAACAATAGAAGACAGAATATTAAATAAATATTTCTGATCAACATAGTTCCTATCGCCTCTAATCACAAAGGAAAAAGACCCGAAAGTATAGCCTTCATATTCTTCTGTTACGAAAGCACATTTTCCAGTTGTGTTACCACACTGTACCATTAAAATATCATTTGCCTTAACCAATTTTTGATAAAGTCTTGGGGTATCAAATTTAATATACTTAATGTCTGACATATCAATATAGCCATCTTTTTTAATGTTTGTAACTCTAATCATTGGTAAACCATCTGCGTCTGAAAAAGCATAGTCTTGAGTCGGCATTAAACCATAATCAAAAAATGATACAATATCTTTCAGCTTTTTGACTCTTATAGGCATTGATTTTAATTTATTCTCTAAATATTTAAACTTATTTTGATATGGATAAGGATCAAACCTATCGCCTGATACTTCGCTTAAATTACGGATAAAAATTCGGTTTTTAATAGTATTTTCTTCGGGTTCAGGCAACTCAATCCCCAACTCCCCTAACAGATAATCATCAATACTATCTAGTAATCGCTGTGCTTCCAATTCTTTTTGTTTTTTAGCCGCATAAGCATCATCCATTTGTGAAATAATTATTTTTTGAATATTCAAATTTGGAACAGGTATATTGATTTTACTTAAGTTGTAAGGACTAATATGTTTATTTGTCGCTCCTGTTAAACTTCTTTGCATAATTTTTTGACCAATTACCAAAGAAAAAAAGCATTGAATGTACTTAGGTTCTACAGAATTTTCAAGTCTTATTAACAAGGTATCTGCTCCAATGACTATATTTGGAAGTTCTACATCAATTGTTGCAGTATCTCCAGCATTAACACCAGATCGAACAACTAAAACATCTCCAATACGGGGAAAAATTTCAGTAGAAGATAATATTGAAGAATCAAGAAAAACAGGACTATTGCTAATATCTATTCCATCTGGTCTTATATTTTGAGACCTTAATAACTGTATGCCTCGATCTACATAAATTCTTTTATGCTCAGGTGGATGTATTATACATTTTGAAATATTATTCAACTTTTTAGTTTCATAAATATAATTAATTCCTCTCAAGGAAGGAAGGTAATAAGTTGGATCAAGTCTTTCATCTATCTCGACTAAATTAACTAAAAATATTTTATCTTTATCCACATCAAGACCTAAAAAAAAACCATCCTTTCCTGACTCTATCGACTCAATAAACCGCGCAAGCTCCCGACCAATAAAATCTAACTCATTATTATTAGTCGGTTTACCCGTTGCATCATAACCAATATCTTCGGCAATTGCCATAAAAATCGGATAATCTTCGATTACCTTTTGCTTTTCTTCCCCATACTGATCACTCAAAGACTCCTTTAAGGCCTCAATTTGGTCATTATATTCCGCCGTGACCGACTTTTTCCACTCCTTATAAAGCTCCGAATCCGTCAACGCTTTACCGGACAAATTTTGAGCATTATCAAAACCTCGTAACTCCTTTAAATGCCGCTTCTTATTATTTTCAATCTTATCCAATAACTTTAAATAATCATTGCCTTGCTTAATTTGATCCTGTAAAGCCAGTTTAGCCTGTTGAATACTTTCCGTTACTGCTTGCGAATGCTTTTTCAAAAATAAAACCGAACTTTTAACCCCCGCTCCCGTTGCCGAAAAAGCCGTCTGAGGCAACGAAACCACCGCCACAATGCGATATTTTTCCTCGATTCCCTCCCTGACATACTGCAAACTTGAATTAGTCAAAATACCATCAGGAACCACCATCGCTAAATAGCCACCTTCCTTTAAAAAACGATGACATTGCTCAAGAAATAAAACTTCTGTACTTTGGCTGTCCCGCTCCGTTGTTCTACTTTTAGGATTTAACCAATCTACCGCCTTCATCGCAAAGCTATATTGGGATATATAAGCCTGTTCCGTTTGTTTAATAACCGAACCAAAAGGCGGATTAGTAATAATAAAATCAAAGCGATTATATGTAAAGCCTTTATTTTCTGTCCGTTTAATTAAATCTTCGCTATCGCGTAAACCATCCGCCGCAATTACATTGGTATGACCATCATCATGGATAATCATATTCATTTTGGCAACCCGGGCAATCTGTTCATTAATTTCAATGCCAAACAAATTACTCTGAGCAAAATTATGCCAATGCTGATAATGTTTGTTATATTCTTTCGGATCCGTTTGATAATTGGGATAGTATTCATCAGCTTCCGTACGAACCTTCTCTAACGCATGAAGCAGAAAACCACCGCTTCCACAAGATGTGTCTAAAACTAAAGAATTGTGCTTGATGGGTAGTACATCCACAATAAACTTAACAATTGGTCGAGGTGTAAAATACTGCCCAAAATCTCCGCGAAAAAATGACCCCATAAACGTCTCAAAAGCGCGACCCTTACTATCTAAGTCTGTTTCGCCTAAATTAATACTTTCCAAATAACCCACCACCGTCCGCAACTTCTCTGGACTTAAGCGAATATCATCCTTAAAAACTTCTGCATCTGCTCGACGACCTTCTTCATATAAAGCCTTAATGCGCTCACTTAATTGCTTATTTTCCCGTTGCTTTCTTTCCTCCTCTTTTTCATTAGCTTTAGGTGCAACACTAAAGATCTGAAAATCGTAGGGTTCCCCTACCTTGCGAGCTTTCTTTTCATCCCAAATTTTACAAAAAATTAGCTTATCTAACTCGTCAAAAGCCTCTGAGGGATTCAACTCTCCCCCTCCCCATAAGGATTGATGAGCCTGCTTAAAACGACGGGTTAACTCATCCTCTGTAACTACTGTTAACTCAAATAACTTTTGTCCATTAGAAATACCACCACCTTTAGCATATTTAAAACGCGCTAATGTTTCCACTCCCGATTGTGGAATATCAGTGATAGTAATTCTTTCCTTTGGCTTTTCTGTTGGTACTTGATAATATTCATCTTTAATACCGGAAGTTATCCAAACATATTTCGCTCCTTCCGCCACCGCATAACTAAAACCCTGCTCTACTGCCTGAGTAAATTCTAATTCTGAAACCTCTTGTTTTTTACATTCAACAACGATATGAGGCGATTTATGCCCATCATCATTATAAACAATAATATCCGCTTCTTTGGTCGATGATCCCATTGCTACGGGAACAAATAACCGAATCCGCTTTTGATCATAACCGTAGGTCAAAACTAACTTTAAAAAAGTCTCAGCTTGTACCTGTTCTTCATGATTGCTATAATTTCGCTTTTTATTTTGATTAATATAGGTAATATATTTCTCCTCATCATCTAACTTAATTAAGCCTTTTTTTATTCCTTCTTGAATTAAACTCATAAGCGTGTGATGGCCGATTCATTGACTGAGATAAAAAAATTATAATATTAACTGGGTATTTCAGACAACCTACTGTTTAGCCGGTTAAAACTGAGGAATATAATTAAAAAGATGACGCATGACCACAAACTCCCAACAAATAACCCTGACGCTCCACCGTCCTCACCTGAGCTTGTCAACCCTTTTTAGACGAAAGACTCACCACCAACTGCGGAAAGTGGAGATAAATATCGGGTGTATTAGGCCCCCCTAACACACCCAGAAAAGATTTTAGGAAAAATTAACCGACGACACAGAGAATATCCGATGCGTGACTAGCGGTATTCACTTTGTCATCCACATGGCTAATTTTGCCTTCTGCATCGATGATATAGGTGACGCGCTTAGAATAGCCACCCCCATCGACGTCATAAGCTTTGGTGATAGCACCATCGGTATCTACAAGCAATTGGAAGGGTAAACTGTATTTTTCTTTAAATTGTGCATGGGAACCCTGGTCATCCCTGCTCACCCCGAAGACTACTATTTCCTTGTCTTGGTATTGTTCGTAGTTATCCCGGAAGCTTTGCGCTTGCTTGGTGCAGCCGGGGGTATCATCTTTGGGATAGAAGTATAAAACTACGACTTTACCTTGAAAATCCGACAGGGAAACGGTTTTTCCAGTATCGTCGGTGGTGGTAAAGTTCGGTGCGATTGTTCCAACGGTTAAAGCCATAACTCCGATTCCTTTACAAAAGCTAATCTATATTGATCATAAGGGATGAGGGTCAAAAACAGGGAGAGGGGAGAAGAAGTCAGAGCATTTGTACTGAATTTCCTGATCAGTTTAAATGCAGTACAACTGAGAAGACGAACAACAAACCTCTAGAATTTGTCCTAGGATAATATTTGTCAGCTAAGAGGGGGATAATATGGGGCTATTCTGGTTAAAGGTGAGAACTTTTGGGCAAAATATCTTAATCGGTTTAGTTTTAGTGCTATTAATCGGTTTTTATCACAGCATCAGCGCTAAATCTGCCTCATTAATGATTGTTTATCCTCCCGATAATCATCAAACCACGGCATCGAGAATCTTTTTTATTGGCTCTGCTCCTCCATCGGGTCAAGTTTTGCTCAATAATCAACCGATTCAACGCAGTGCTAAAGGATATTTTGCCCCTAGTTTTCCCCTAGAAGTTGGCGAAAATAATTTCACTATTCGCTATCAAAACCAAACTATTAATCGTCAAATAATTCGTCGAGATACTCAAGCAATTATTCCTCAAGGATTAGCTTTTGCTGATAACTCTCTCAGTCCTGCTGTCCATAGGACGAGGTTAGTGGGGGAATGGATTTGTTTTAGTGCGATTGCCACTCCCCAAGCTCAGATTTCTGTGCAGTTAGGAGATAAAATCTTACCTCTTTTACCCCAAGCTCAAACCACAAAACTGCCTAGTAATGCCGCAGTTTTAACTAATCTTAATCAAGCGAATTCCGAGGATAAAACTGGTTACTATCGAGGTTGTCAGCAGTTTAAGCAAGAGGCTAACTTAGGAAAACCTATTTTTACAGCACAATTAAATAATCGCTCGATTAGCCAACAAGGTCAAGGAGAAATTAACATTATTAGCGATCAAAATTTACCAGTGATTGAAATTATAGTTGCGGAAGGGGTAGCACGCACCGGACCAGGTAGTGATTATTCCCGTTTAACTCCTTTACCCCAAGGTACGAAAGCGAGAGTCACTGGGAAAGAAGGGGATTGGTTACGGTTAGATTATGGTGGTTGGATTTTAGAGCGAGAAACCCGTTTAATAGTTAATGAGGTCCTAGATAATGCTAATATTCGCGGTCTCTCTTCTCGAAGTATCAATCAAGCAACGGAAATTATTTTTCCCCTCTCCCATCCTGTACCCATCGCCGTGAGACAAGAGGATGATAAATTTATTTTGACCCTTTATAATACTATTGCCCAAACCGATACAATTTTTCTGGGGGATAATCCTTTAGTTAGACGTTTAGATTGGCGACAAATTAACCCGACCACAATAGAATACACTTTTAATCTTAATCAAAAACAACAGTGGGGTTATAGTCTTCGTTACCAGGGGACAAATTTAATCTTAACCCTGCGTCATTCCCCAGAAAAAAGTGATAATTTACAGGGCAAAGTTATTTTATTAGATCCCGGACACGGAGGTAAAGAAACCGGTGCTGTCGGTCCAACGGGTTACACAGAAAAAGAGATTAATTTGCTTATTTCTAAATTAATTAAACAGGAGTTAGAAAAATTGGGGGCAACAGTTTATTTAACCAGAGAAACGGACATCGAACTATCCCTACCAGCACGGGTAGAGATGATTAATAATCTGCAACCAACCCTAGCACTATCGGTTCACTATAATGCTTTGCCTGATGATGGAGATGCCTTAAATACTCAAGGAATTGGCATATTTTGGTATCATCCCCAGGCAGCGGATCTATCAGTTTTTCTCCACGATTATTTAACCAAAAATCTTAACCGTCCTTCCTATGGAGTATTTTGGAATAATTTAGCTTTAACTCGTCCCTATAGTAGTCCTTCTTTGTTATTAGAGTTAGGATTTATGAGTAATCCTCAAGAATTTGAATGGATTACCGATACTCAGGCACAAAAACAACTAGCGCAAGTTTTAGCCGCCGGAATTAGCCAATGGTTTCAACAATCTGGGGTAATCGCTTCTAGTTAAAATTTAATGGCAAGCGGAGGGAGATAAGCTTAAGTAGCTGGTTATAATTAAATTAAAAATGGATTTTAGGTTCGATCCCCCCTGCCCCCCTTGATAAGCTATCCATTAGTCACATCTTTCTTAACATAAAATTTGACAAAAAGAGAAAAGTGTGCAAGATGGCTCAAGGAGGTTCTATGGGGGAACTAATTTGATGAGATAGTTTCCAAGTCTG
>NZ_JBLZRT010000100.1:0-17238 GCF_048564745.1 Microcystis sp. | reverse complement strand
ATATCAGCCAGACTTGGAAACTATCTCATCAAATTAGTTCCCCCATAGAACCTCCTTGAGCCATCTTGCACACTTTTCTCTTTTTGTCAAATTTTATGTTAAGAAAGATGTGACTAATGGATAGCTTGATAAGGGGGGTGTTTGACAACTTTTAACACCTACTTACTTATACTTATAATGAATCAACCTAACGAAATTCAAAGGCAGCAACATCAGAGATTTACAGAGATTTTTAATCAGGGAAAACAGCGTTATATTCAAGCTGTCGGCAATAGCAAAAGCTATCTTTCCAGTGTCAAAGGAAAAGATTATTTATCAGACGAAGAAAGAGAAGAAGCGAAACAATTACTCAAACAAATATTTCAAACCCCAACAATCCAACTTAATCAGCGTGATTCAGACATGGCTAGAGGAAATAGAGGTTTAAGCGATGGTTAATCTTCTGGATCTTAGTCAGTTATACTAAGTATATCCATAACTTATACTTTTTAATAGCAGAACCGACTGAAGAGCAATATTTACCTATTCAGGTATTAGATACCCTAGCTGATTCATCTGCCAACCTAACTGAGTTGGCTGCTGATAAACCTTTTTTAAAGTGTTAATATCCCGGCTAGAAATCGGGGCAATATCTCTAGTTTGAGCGAAATACATCACATCCGTCTCTAGGGGACTATGACCCCAAATTCCCAAAGCGTGACCTAATTCGTGCCGCGCTGCCGCTAAGGCCGACCGATCGGCTAAATTAGGACTAATCTGGATACTCATCCGATGAGTTAGGCGATTTTCCTTGACAAAAATCTCGTATTGTGTTATGGCAGAACGCACCCGGGGCAGTTCTAACTTACCAGTTTCGGGATTAAAACGGACTCCCGAGGGCGGTAACTCCCGTTTAATGAGGATATCGGCCAATTCTGCCCGATTTACCAACTCGATCGGCAAATACTGCCCCCATTCAGCGATCGCCTGTTGTACCAAACTCAGCCAAGAACTGCGATCGCTCTGAATATAAATCTTCACGGGAAATTGCGACCAAATCAACGCCCCCACGGGACTGATTTCCACGGCATCAAAATAATCCCCGGACTGGTTTTGCTCTTGCCATTGGGCTAAATTAGCGGGTAAAGGATGGGTTTTTAACTCTGGTAGCGATCGACTGTCGGCGATCAAAGAATAGGAAAACAGCAAAAGACTCGCCAAGGCTGCGAGTCCTAGAAAAGAGAACCGACCTCTTAGCATTTAGCGATTTAACCAGCCGGCGCTCAGTACAATAGTTAGGGTGATAAATACCGTCCCCAAGGCCCAAGTCACCTGATTTAAGGTTTTTTCCGCCGTTTTTGCGCTGGTAAAAATCTGTGATTGGCCGCCAATACCGCCAATACCATCCCCTTTGGGACTGTGTAATAACACCAAAATCGCCAGAAAGGCCGCCGCCAGCGCCCAAATAATCTGTACTACCAGCACCACTGTCATGATTATTACTCTCTATTTTCCATTACAAAGTATAGCAGTTATCATCAGTTATCAGTTATCAGTTATCAGTTATCAGATGTAAGTTTTAAATTTTTATGGCTCTCTCGGAAATTGGCTGAAAAATGTTCATTATCTTACATTCAAAGATGCCCTACGCCCTTTCTTCGATAAGATTTGCTGATCAGCATAACTACAAGAGAGCGGTCTTTATTGGTCATTTTTCTGCTAATTAGGGCTTGCTGAATAATGGTGAAATATAGACGAGGTAAGGGTTTTAGGGTCTTGTTTCGCGAAACAGGTGCAAGATTTTGAGAGAATCGTGGTTCAAAACCTTGCGTCTTCATCGTCCCGCGTCCTGTAGGGGCGAAGCATTCGGGCAATAACCTATCGGTGAAACCGGAGATTTTCTATCCGAATGCTTCGCCCGTACTTTTTGCCGCAAACCCTAATTAGCCAATTTTTTAATTATTTCCACTGATTACTGATTACTGATTACTGATCACTGTTAAAGCGAGATGCGGACGGGAGTGCGACTGGCTTTAATTTCCACTTCGGCCGGTTTAATCAGCGATCGCCCGGTCATTTCCACCGGTACGGGAATAGAGAGAATTTCCAGGATAGTGGGGGCAATATCGGCTAAACGACCATCATCCCGCAGCTGCACATCGCCACCGTGGCCGGGTATTTTTCTTCCTTCCCCTTCAATTAAAATTAAAGGAACGGGATTAGTCGTGTGGGCCGTCCAAGGATTACCCGACTCATCCACCATCGTTTCCGCGTTACCGTGGTCGGCGGTGATTAACACTGTTCCCCCCAATTTATTGACGCTACTTAACAACTTAGCCAAGCATAGATCCACCGTTTCCACTGCTTTCATGGCCGCGTCTAAAATGCCCGTATGACCCACCATATCGGGGTTAGCGTAATTGACTACCACCAGACTATAGATCCCCTGTTCGATCGCCCCACAGACCGCTGCTGTCACCGCGGCTGCCGACATGGCCGGCGCTTGGTCATAGGTGGCGACTTTTGGACTAGGAATTAATTCGCGCACTTCTCCCTCAAAGGGTTTTTCTAACCCCCCATTAAAAAAGTAGGTGACGTGGGGATATTTTTCGGTTTCTGCACAACGAAACTGTTTTAATCCCTGTTGAGCGATCACCTGTCCTAAAATATTATTTAAATTCTGGGGAGCAAAAGCCACATCTACCGGTAATTTCGGATCGTATTGGGTGAAAGTGACAAAACTGAGGGGAGAAATTAAATCTCGATCGAAATCTTCAAAATCGGGCATAGTCAGGGCATAACATAACTGTCTAGCTCGATCGGGACGGAAATTATAGAATATCACCCCATCGCCCGCTTCGATCGCCCCCGGGGCAATTCTGGTGGGGGGAATAAATTCATCGGTAATATTTTGATCATAAAATGCCTGTAATACTTCAGTAATCGATCGCCCGTCGATACCTTGATCACTGGTCATCACGTTATAGGCTTTTTCCACCCGATCCCAACGGCGATCCCGATCCATGGCATAATAACGGCCACTGAGAGTCACCATGCGACCGAGTTTAATTTTATTAATATGTTCTTGAATCCGTTTAATCGCCGGCATTCCGTCGGTGACGTTGGTATCGCGACCATCGGTGATGACATGAATGCAGACATCGCTAATCCCTTGCACTTTCGCTAAGTCTAATAATCCCAGTAAGTGATCGAGATGGGAATGGACTCCCCCCTCGGAACATAAACCAATCAGGTGTAATTTGCTTTTTTTAGGGCTAATCTCGGCGCATAGTTTTAATAAAGCCTGATTTTGTTGAATCGAACCATCTTCGATCGCGTCGGAAATTCGTACTAATTCCTGTGGTACAACTCGCCCCGCTCCGATATTCAGGTGGCCAACTTCCGAGTTGCCCATCTGTCCTTCTGGTAGTCCCACATCCTTAGCGGAGGTGCGGATTAAGGTGTGGGGATACACTTCCCAGAGACTATCCATAATCGGGGTTTTCGCCATTGCGATCGCATTATCCGACCTTTGCGGGCGATAACCCCAACCATCAAGGATAACCAGCACGACTGGGGATATAGGTGCGTGGGTCATGATATACAGTCCTAAATTAAGAGTGGATTTCCATGCACTAAGATAATATCATCGAAACTTCCATTGATCACTGGTGTCCTGGCGATCGACCCCCTAATGTCAGCAAATGATGGGTATGTCTCAAAAAAACGAAACAACTGCTTTAATAATCGCTCTTTTAGCCACTGCGGGCATTTTAGGTGGGGGTTACTTCTGGCTACAAAGTCAATGTGCTGCGGGTCAAGAATTTTTTCTCTGTGGCAGCGGTAAAAGTCCGCAAAAATCCCCAACATCAGGAAGTGCCTCCTCTCCCCTACCCCCTCCCCCTTCCCCCCAGCGAGTGGTCAGTTTTGCCCCACCGACTTCTATCCCCAGTGGCACGACAATTCGCATTAACGGCTCCACCAGTATGGTACAGATTAATCAAGCCTTAAAAGCCGCTTTAACGGCCAAATTTCAGGGGGTAGAGGTATTGACAAATGCTCAAGGATCTGATGTGGGATTAGAGGAAGTAGCCCGGGGGGCGATCGATATTGCGGCGGTGTCACGACCTTTAACCGAGTCAGAACGCTCTCAGGGATTGGCTTCTAGTCCGATCGTTCGAGATGCGATCGCTGTTGTGGTGGGGGTAAAAAATCCCTTTGCGGGGGGGTTAACCACTGCTCAAGTTAGGGGTATTTTTACCGGAAAAATCACCTCTTGGTCCGAGGTGGGAGGTTCTGCTGCTACTATTCAAGTGATTAATCGTCCTCCTATTAGTGGCACTTATCAAAGTTTTCGTCAGGAAGTCCTGCAAGGGGGAGAATTTGGTAGGGGAACTAATTTTAAAATGATGGAGAGGGATGCCACCACCCCAATCTTGCGAGTTTTGGGACTGAATGGCATTAGTTACGCAACCTATGGCCAAATCGCCAACCAAAAAACCGTCAGAGCGCTCGCTGTGGACGGAATTTCAGCCAGTGAACCTAATTATCCCTGGCAGCGTACCCTTTACTACGTTTACAAAGAACCTGCTAGTGAAGCAGTCAAAGCTTTTATGGGTTTTGTGGCCTCTAGTGATGGTCAAGAAGCGATTTTTCGGGCCAATGAAGACCTACAAAAGTAGTTAGCGAGAATATCTGAAAATCTGGGAAATTTTACGCCTTGCATGACTAGGGTAAGCATTGTCTATTTTACCGTGGAGACGGGGAAGCATTGAGAATGGTTAGCTGAACACCATTATCTTTTTCATAAACGAAAGAACCTGCACCCTCTGGATATCAAGGTAATTCCCCTGACGGTGGCTTCTAGCGGAACATTGCCCGCAGGGAACTAGAGAGTTGATTGGCTACCCGTGCTGCCACCAATCCCGAAAGGGCAGCGACTACCACTGTAGCAAGGCAGGTTAGCTGGGCTGCCCCCGGACCCCCCACCCCCAGCACCATCGCCACGGCGGTCAAAGGTAGGCGATAGCCGCCCGCAATACCGGCCGCTGCCCCCGCTGCACCGGCCAGATCCCCCGAAATTTCAAAGGTGGTGGCGAATACCCGGCCAGTGAGGTCGCCGATCGCCAGAAAAGGGACAAACACGCCGCCACAGCCCCCAGCTAAAACCGCAGCGGTAGTGGCCGCAGCCCGGAGCAGAGCTACCGCTAACAGATGGTAAGGAGTTGTTTCAATGTTTTCGGCCCAGACGATAGCGGCTCCCCCTGGTCCAAAAGCCGCTGCGGGGGTCGCCACCTGCCCGATCACGATCGCCAAGAATAGCATCACCAGGCCACCAATGAGGAGACGAGTGCCAGGCCTGTCCCGCAAGCCTCTGGCCCAGTAGATCGCCTCACCGGTGAGGGCTGTAATCGTGCCAGCGATCACTCCGATCAATAAAGTGGCAGCCACCGCATCCCCGAAGTCAGTCGGGGCAACCTGCGGCACCACCAGCCGGATCAGTTGCAGCTTAAAGGCAGCGTTGACTCCCCATCCCACCAGTCCCCCAGCTAACATCGCTGCTACTCGCTCCGGGGTGATCGGAACCTGGCGTCGCTGACTCAACTCAAACATAAAGAAGCTGCCCACCAGAGGGATTCCCATCAGGGCAGAAACACTGGCCGCACCGCCACCGATGGCCAGGGGCCGCACCAGTTGACGCAGGGCTGGATTTATGCTACCCAACCAGGTCCCCGTTGCCACGCCAATATGAGCCGCCGGTGATTCTGTTCCCATGGGCGCACCCAGTCCAACAGTGGAGAGGATGGCCAAGGCCCGCAACGGTGCTAGATTCCAGGGGAAGCGCTCTTCGGCACCGGATGCGTTAACCACGTCACCGGTCAGATCGGCGCGAGCAATGTCATGGGGGAAGGAGTACCAGTCCATGAGAGAACCCCAGCGGCCAGAGGAAGTAGCCCCCCGGGGAGCTAAGGTCTGCACAGGTTGGCCCTTACCCAGTCCAAACAGGACTAGCACTGCTAAGGTAACGCCCACCAGAGGCAGCAGCAGTAGCCAGACGTTGCCTAGGCCAGAGGCAATCCTGAGGGTTTGCTTAATTGCCTCAGTCAGCAATACCGCAGCCAGAGAGCCGATCAAACCGCCGAGCAGGCCAGCAACAGCCCATGGGCCTACCCTGGTTAACAGAAGTTGTAGTTTGTTATTTAGCATCGCGCAAGGAAAGTTAAACTTTTATTTTTTCGATAGCAAGTCCATTTGAGTCCTCAAGCAAAACACCCTGAAAGTCTTTACCTAAAATGTCGGCTTCAAGGAACCCTCGGTTTCACCGATGAGCTTTCAGTCCGACCAGCATAGAACAGTGATGCAATTCAGACTTGAATTGCATCACTGTCCGATTATCACCTAATAAATATAGCAGTTTTCATCAGAATGAGGCATGGGCAAGAGGCTTAAACCCTTTGTTGGCAAAACTTGTCGATACCTCAGTAACGTGAAAAGTGCTATATATAATCGCTACAGCATCGAACAAGGACCGACAAAACCGAGTTTTCACGATATGCAAGAGCGACAAGAACAAGAACAGCGTTGGCTAGAAAAAATCAACAGATTAGAGCGATAGGCTAGAGATTTTATATCCAGATTGAACTCGGAATTTTAACAGAAAATTACTCGGAATTTCAATTTTAGGATTTGATCGCTCCGTCCTGCGTCTGGACTACCGATAAAATAACGGGTAATGGTTTCATCTGGGGGAATTCTCTCTAAAATTAACTTTTTGTCGGGTTGATTAAGGCACTCGATTTCTGCGGTAATTTCGAGCGACTACAGGAGGGTTTTTGGATAATTAATTTTTGAGAGTTCAAAAATGAGAAAAATAGGCATAAAATCTCTAAATAGAGAATTTAATTGATTAAAGCTCATTCTTGATTCTCCTGACGACCGAATACTGGCTACTTACTCCTCAACTAAGGGAAGATTTTTGATTTTTACAAGAGGTCTATACTTAATAGAACCGTAGATTAATAACATTGTCGTTAAAGTCATGGCCATAATTAGGGGAGCGATTTTGGCTAACCAGAAAGCCACGAAGATTATGCCGATTCCGTCAGCGAGTAAGATGGGTAAACGTGGCCCTATGCCATGGTCAATGATTGTTTCCGTGCTTGGCTGCAGTTGAATCTTGGCTAAACAATGAAACCAAATTTGACTGACTAAAACTATTAAAGACCCCCATCCTATCCAGAGGGCAGCCACATAAAAGCCCGATAATTCTAAAACAATTGTACTAACTGTGACAATAAAAAAGCGATCGAGGCGAGGATCGCTGGTTTTTTGCTGAAATTGGGCAATTTCTGCCAAGTCCACCGCTGCCATGCGTGCCTGTTCCATACACATCCCCAGGGTACCTAGGGCAAGAATAGCAGCGGATAGGTTTTCCGGTGAGAAGATTTGGGAGATTATGCCTAAACTAGCCGGAAAAAACAGTAAAAAAAGGATCGTTCGTCTCATCTATTCGGGGTGGGGTCGGATTAAGATAAGAAATGCTCTTGACTTGATCATTTCTGTAATGTCTTGTTTGCCTCCTTTTCAAAATGCTCTCCTTCTCACCCAAGCTTTAACCCATCGTTCCTATGTCAACGAACAGTCGGAATTGACGGAAAATAACGAGCGCCTAGAATTTTTGGGCGATGCGATTTTGGCTTTTTTGGTGGGCGAACTTTTGTATCAGAAATATCCCGCCATGAACGAGGCAGAATTAACCCGTTTGCGGTCAAATTTGGTCAAAGAAGAACAATTAGCGCAATTAGGCATCGAAATCGGCCTGGGGGAGTTAATGCGTTTAGGCAAGGGGGCAATTAAAGATCGGGGGCGATCAAATCCTACCCTATTAGCGGACAGTTTTGAAGCGATAATTGGGGCTTATTATCTAGATTCGGGGTTAAATGCGGTTAAAAACTATCTGCACGGGCTTTTTATCCCTGTAGCCTCTCATTTAGTCTCTCAACAATCGGAATCGCCATCTTTTATCGATGCTAAAAATCTCTTTCAACAGTGGGCGCTGGCCAATTTCGCCTCTAATCCAGAATATGCGATCGTCGATGTTACAGGACCGCCCCACGCTAGGGAATTTACTGCCGAAGTGCGGGTTAATCATCTTCTCTACGGTACAGGTAAAGGCAAACGGAAACAGGATGCCACCAAAGCGGCTGCCGAAGATGCCTTAAAGCGCTGTCAATGGCAATAATAAATAAGGCTAACCCTACTTATCTTAGGGGCCACCAATTAACTTTATCTCTGGTGGCACTGTACACTTCTTTTAAACCCTCGGCATCCAGTACCCGAATTAAATCCCCCGTCGATTCTGAGGCAATTAATCCCACGTTTTGCAATCCTTTTAATACCTGTTCGACGGTGCGTTGATTGAGTTGACAAGCGCGAGCAATCACATCGACGGATAGATCAAAAGTATAGATATTTTCGGCATCTGGTTGACTGCCTAATTCTCTTTCTTGATAGATTAAGGCTCTGAGTAAAGTGGCTACAGCTTGGGGTGGATAGCTACTGCAATTAAGCAAATGATACTCGAATTTTTGCTGTAATTCAAATAAAAAACAGTACCGTTGACGAAAACTTTCGTTATCATTGTAAATCTTTTCTAGCGCCGATAAGGGAATTTTCAGGACGTGGGTGGTTTTATAGGATTCCACCAAACAGGGAAAGGCGCGACTGGCTAAACCATAACTAAAGGGTAAACTCCTCATGCCAAAACAGCCGCCGGGGTAGGTAATGGCAATAATCCGGTCGAGGGGAGTGCTGCGGACGACGATTACACCCTCATCCAAAATCACATACAAAACATCTAGAAATTCATCGGGGAGAAAAGCCGTATAGACGGGACGATTGGAAAATAGCGTCTCTAGCTTGAGGTTCTCGGCATCGAGATACTGACTCAACCAAGCTTCCTCTAGTCCGCGAAAGAGAAAACTCTGGTTAATCAGTTGTTGTAGGAGGGTTGTTTTTTTGGCTTTGACGCTCTTGCCCATAGTCTCAAACCTAGATGTAGCACTGATTCCATCTTCTCACAGTTTCCCTTGTTATCACCTTATTTCCAATTTGTTTTATAAATGTATTGAAATTTTGTTTCCTGTGCTGTAGGATTAAACTACACCTGAAAACAGATACAACCTCAGAGTAAAGCTTAGGAGCGCCGCCGATGCAGTCATCCCAGTCTTGTTTATCCCTACTCATGGCAACTGTCCTGACGGGAGGAATGCTGGCATCTTGCACCCCATCCCCCACCAATAGCGGCAATGACAGCCAAAAACCCGTGACTGTGACGCTTGTTTCCTATGCTGTCACCCAAAGTGCCTACGAAAAAATCATTCCCAAATTTGTCGAGGAATGGCAACAAAAAACGGGGCAAAAAGTCACTTTTGAACAGAGTTATGGCGGTTCCGGTTCCCAAACTCGTGCCGTTATCGATGGTTTAGAAGCGGATGTGGTAGCGTTGGCTTTAGCTTTGGATACCAAGAAAATTGAGCAAGCGGGATTAATTCAACCCGGTTGGGAAAAAGAAGCACCCAATGACTCTATTGTTCATAAATCTGTAGTGGCTTTTGTTCCTCGTGATGCCAATATTAAAATTAATCAATGGTCAGATTTAGCCAAGAATAATATTAAAGTTATTACCGCTAATCCCAAGACTTCCGGCGGAGCGCGCTGGAATTTTCTCGCTCTTTGGGGTTCGGTGACGCAAGCGGGAGGCAGTGAACAAGAGGCGCAAACTTTTGTCGAAAAGGTGTTTAAAAATGTGCCAGTTTTACCTAGAGATGCTCGCGAATCTAGTGATGTATTTTTTAAACAGGGCCAGGGAAATGTGCTAATTAATTACGAAAACGAGATGATTCTTGCTAACCAAAAAGGTGAGAATTTAGCCTATACTGTTCCCACCGATTATAACATTTCTGTGGATAATCCCGTGGCGGTTGTTGATGCCAATGTGGATAAAAAAGGTACGAGAAAAGTGGCCGAAGCTTTTGTGCAGTTTTTATTTACCCCAGAGGCACAAAGAGAATTTGCTAAAGTTGGTTTTCGTCCCGTTGAACCGACTATAGTTAAAGAGTTTGAGAGTAAATTTCCTCAGATAAAAAATCTCTTTACCGTGCAGGATTTAGGCGGTTGGGATCAGGTACAAAAGCAATTTTTTGATGATGGAGGCTTGTTCGATAAAATTCTGACTAAAGCTGGTAAATCCTAAGGAGAAAAACCATGGATAATCAACCTCAATGGCAAACTATTAATCATCCCCAAAGTGACTTACATCTCGATCAATCAGGACTTGATCGCCCCACGTCCCGACGAATAAAAATTCGGGTTCCTAAACAATATATTAACGAGCCAATCATAGCACGTTTAGGGTCTTTTCCTGGTCTAAAAGTGAATATATTTTCCGCTTTGTTAGCGGCAAATAATAATCAAGATGGCTGGTTCGATCTACAACTACAAGGCAACTCCCAAGGGATAGAAAATGCCCTTTCCTATCTGGCAGATTTAGATGTAGAAGTTTGGTATGATTCAGCACAAGTTCTTGAAGAAGCGGACAATTGGTAATCTCTAGCAATAATAAACAATGGCTAACCCACAATTATCTTTATCTCCTAGTCAAACCCTGAAAAAAGTTTCTATTCCTTGGGTAATTACCATTAGTTATCTAGTGGTTTTGTTGGTTTTACCGGCAGCGGCACTATTTGCTAAATCCCTAACTCTTGGTTTGGCCGAATTTTGGCGTGTTGCCACTTTACCGATTTCTTTATCCGCTTACCAAGTCACTTTTTTTACTTCCTTAATTGCTGGATTAATTGACGGAGTTTTTGGCACTATTATCGCTTGGGTATTAGTGCGTTATCGATTCCCGGGTAAAAAAATTGTCGATGCTTGTGTGGATTTGCCCTTTGCTTTACCCACTTCTGTTGCCGGTTTAGTCCTAGCCACAGTTTACAGTGATAACGGTTGGCTCGGTCAATTTTTTGCCCCCTTTGGCATTAAGATATCCTTTACCATTTTAGGGGTTTTTGTGGCGATGTTATTTATCGCTTTACCCTTTATTGTCCGCACCCTACAGCCGGTTTTACAGGAAATGGAAAAAGAAGTAGAAGAAGCGGCTTTATCCCTCGGTGCTTCCTCTTGGCAAATCTTCTGGCGAGTTATTTTTCCCACAATACTACCCGCTATTTTAACAGGAGTTGCCCTCGGTTTTGCCAGAGCGATCGGTGAATATGGTTCCGTAGTTATCATCTCCTCTAATATTCCCTTTAAGGATTTAATTGCCCCAGTTTTAATCTTCCAAAGACTAGAGGAATATGATTACACGGGGGCGACAGTAATCGGCATGGTTTTATTACTGGTTTCTTTGTTCATGTTAGTAGTAATTAACTTCCTGCAACAATGGGGGCAAAAATACCGAGTTAAGTAAAGAGTAAAAAATATTAGAGTATGACTGGAGACAGATCAAAAATGCAGAATCCAAAAGCCTTAACTAAACCGAAAGAATGGGATTACAAACCCCTACTAATTATCATTGCCCTTGTCTATCTGGCACTATTATTATTTATTCCAGCAGCGGCAGTATTTTACTATGCTTTTCGCAATGGATTCCAAGCTTTTTTAGAAGCGGCGGGAACTTCTGACTTTATCGAAGCGGTAAGATTAACAGTAATTATTGCCCTAATTACTGTACCTTTAAACACAATTTTTGGACTTTGTGCCGCCTGGGTAATTGCTCGCAATCAATTTCGTGGCAAAACGTTATTAATTAGTTTAATTGACTTGCCTTTTGCCGTTTCTCCCGTGGTAGCGGGTTTAATGATTGTACTGCTCTATGGGCGTAATGGTTGGTTAGGTTCTTTTCTAGAACTTTTCAGTATAAAAATACTTTTTGCTTTACCCGGAATGGTATTAGCAACTATTTTTGTCACCATGCCTTTTGTCGCTAGAGAAGTTATCCCAGTCTTAGAAGAAATTGGCTTAGAACAAGAGGAAGCGGGGCGCACTTTAGGGGCAAATGATTGGCAGATTTTCTGGCGCGTAACTTTACCCAATATTCGTTGGGGATTGATGTACGGAGTCCTGTTAACTAATGCCCGGGCGATGGGAGAATTTGGGGCGGTTTCTGTGGTTTCTGGCAGTATTTTAGGTAGAACTGCCACCCTGCCAATTTTCGTAGAACAGGCCTATAAAAATTATCTCACTCCTGCCGCTTTTAGTGCAGCGGCTATTCTCGCCTTACTAGCCGGAGTTACTTTAATTATCAAAGAAATTCTCGAACGTAAAACCGCCCACAAAATTCACACTACATAACTACAATTAACCTAAAAATATGAGTATTACTATCCACCAAGTTTCCAAACGTTTCGGCAATTTTCAAGCTTTAGATAATATCAGTTTAACCATTCCTGAAGGCAAATTAGTCGCCCTCCTCGGACCATCGGGATCGGGAAAATCCACCTTATTACGTTCAATTGCGGGATTAGAAACTCCCGATAGTGGCGCAATTATCATTAACGGACAAGATACCACCCATCTGGATCCTAGACGGAGAAATATCGGCTTTGTTTTTCAACATTATGCCCTATTTAAACATTTAACTGTTCGTCAAAATATTGCTTTTGGTCTAGAAATTCGCCAGCAAAAATCGCCAGCAATTAAGAAAAAAGTTGAGGAACTATTAGAATTAATTCAATTACAAGGATTAGGTGATCGCTATCCCGCCCAATTATCGGGAGGACAACGGCAAAGAGTAGCTTTAGCCCGCGCTTTAGCCATTCAACCGAATGTATTATTATTAGATGAACCCTTTGGAGCTTTAGATGCAAAAGTCAGAAAAGAATTAAGGGTATGGCTGAGAAATTTACACGAAGAAGTTCACGTTACCAGTGTTTTTGTTACCCACGATCAAGAGGAAGCAATGGAAGTGGCCGATACGATTGTTGTGATGAATCATGGTAAAATTGAACAGGTGGGTTCTCCCGCCGAAATTTATGATCATCCCGCCACACCTTTTGTGATGCAGTTTATTGGGGAAGTGAATATCTTACCCAGTTTAGCAGGATTAGGAAATGGACATCATCCGGGGGATAATTCCACCGTTTTTATCCGTCCCCACGACCTCGAAATTATGCCCAGTCAAGATGGGTTGAATAGTTGGGCAGTGGTAAAAAGAGTTATTCATTTAGGCTGGGAAATACAGGTAGAATTAATGTTAGCCGATGGGGAAATGGTGGTGGCTTATCTCAATCGTGAGGAATACAAGCAATTACAGTTACAACCAGAACAAACGGTACATTTAAAACCGAGAAAAGCAACCTTACTCACTGATTTTGACAATAAAAGTGAGAAAGTTATCGATTACTCAATTTAAAAACTTTAGTTGTGTTACAGCCTTTCTCATCAGGATAAAGTACAACCTAATTTGCTATTGATGATCGACTCCCCAAAAAAACTTCCTGTCTCACCATTAAGATAACTGCTATAATGTTTGACTAAGACAATTATTTTTAAGTAATAGCCAATTCAAAAATGAAAGGCATCAACCTCAATAGTTAACAAAGAAAGGCTGATCAGGTACTGTCCGATCAATACAAAAACAAATCAGCTCCTTATCGTTCTTGGGAGAGGGGATTAAACGAGCATACTAAGGGACTATTGAGACAATTTTTTCCTAAGGGAACGAATTTGAAAATCCTTAAGCCAGAGCAGGTAGAAAGAGCCGTAAACTTGATTAACAATCGTACTCGAAAATGTCTTAACTATCGTACCCCGAATGAGCTATTCTATGAAGGTAAATCGGACAGTGATGCAATTCAGACTTGAATTAGCCCATTATATTAATAATCCGCCAACAGTGAGTGCTTAAGAACGGATTTACTATCATAATGTGTTGTTTTCCTGATTGTCTGAAGATTGAACACGAAAGGGAGGCGCAACATAATCGGAAGGTAAATAATTTTCGGGAATGGTTGTTGTATTTCCATCTCGTAGGGAGGTGTAACTGGGAGAGAGAATCTCAATCCCAGCTTCATTACACTTATCTTGAATATTTTGATGGAGTTCTGAATAAATTATTACCATCAAATTGGGTTGGTTAGTGTAAGCGTTTAACTGATAACTGATGTAAAAATTATCCAGGCTAGTTTGCAGGACAAAAGGGGCGGGTTCTTTGAGAATATGCACAGTTTCTAGAGCCGCTTCAATTAAGGTTTTGTGGGCTTTTCGCCAAGGCAGATCGTACCCTAGGGTAATCGTTGTCTGAATAATTAGATTTCTGTTTAATTCCCGCGAGGAAATACTAAAGTTAATCACATTACTACTTAATAAAGATGAGTTAGGAATAGTAATAATTTTATTAGTGGGAGTGCAAATGCGAATTACTAAGAAGTTTTTTTCAATTAGATCGCCAATTACCTCTCCTACTTGAATGTGATCTCCGATGCGAAAGGCACGGGTATAGATAAGAATAATTCCCCCGATAACATTGGCGATTGCCGAAGTAGAACCAAGGGATAAAAGAAGACCGAGAAAAACAGAAACACCTCGGAAAGCAGGGGAATCAAAACCGGGCAAATAGGGAAAAGCAACTATTGCTGCTATGGCAATAATTATGACTAATAGGATATTGTAAGTCGGTTTAGCCCAATCAGTATAAAAACCAGGAATAACCAGATTTCCTCTTTCTATTGCTGTAAAAAAGGGCTTGATTAGCCCGATTAAGTAGTAGGTTATAAAAATGATTATGGCAATAATAAAGGCATTGGGAAGATATTGGCCAATAGAGGATAAAACCAGTTCTAATGATTGAGAAAAATAGCCTAAAATACTCTCACCAAAAACTCTTGTCCAGGGAAATAAACGAAGTATAAATGTAGCATAATTAAATAATAATAAAAAGAGAACAAGTAAGCGAATTATCCGAAGAACTCGCAGCCAAAAAAAGCTTATATTAGAGGAAGATATGATCTCAACATTCCCGATTTGAATGCCTGGCGTCAAGGATTCAATCAAACGTCTAATAAAGGGAAATAGCTTCCCTGAAATTTTGATAACTGCAAAGCTAATAATCAGGAAGACAAAGCTGGCTATAACCGTATAAATGATGTTCTTAAGTAGTTGTTCGGGTTTTCGATCTTGGCGATATTGAGCGATAGCAACCTGAATTTTTTGTAAAGCTTGTTGAGCTAAAACCTCCGGCGTTGAACGATAGGCTTTTGCATCTCGCTCCGTCACCGTTAGAATTACTTCTTGATCTACACTTAAATAAAGTGAGTTATCATCAGGAATCTGCTTAATTGTCAGGTTCTCAACAGGAATAGAATCATTTTGAGCAATTCTTTCAATTCTCCGGGTAATAGCGTTAGCTCTCTCCTCCGCCGAAAATGAAGAAACTCCCCGCCGGATAAAAAAGAGAGTTTTTCCATCTAACATAACTGGAAAGCCGTCAATTTTATTTTCCGGTTGTGTCGGATTTTGAGCTATTCCCAAAAGAGGAGAGGTGAGAGTCAGTAGTAAAACTACAACAAATATTACCAAAGTATGCCCAATTTTTTTCATCCATCCTCTAGCTTGAGATGCTGTAGTTGGCATTGCATATCTTTGATTAATATCGACAAACGGTACAAATTTCATAGGATTAAGTCAGATTTTTCTGGGTGTAGTCGGGTAAGGTTTAGGCATTAAGAAAAGCTAAAACCAGTCGCAGAGTAATTGTCCCCGGCAACATGAAGACAATCAGGGCGACAATTATTTGACAGAGCCAGCGAATTTGAGTATAGCGTGGTTTTCTAGAGGTTTTTTTGATCATAGATCAAAGCAGAATTATCCCTAACTATTCTCTCACAAAAATCCAGTGGGTAAATTAAGTGATCGCTGCTGGTAATTCCTGGCGACTGTACTAATACTAAATCCTGTTTAAAAGCCATAGGAGATTAGGGAGATGGGGGAGTGGGGAGATGGGGGAGCAAATGTCAGCAGAAAGTTAGCAAAATTATCTAGTCACACCAGTCAATAAAACGCCGTAGCAATTTTATCTATCCTAGTACAATTGCTCAGGAGCTACGATCGATTAACCTAGAAGAGTTAGCCAATAACCAAATTCAGGCGTTGACAAGTTTATGTCACTTTTCTCATCAACCCCTGGCAAAAGTCAAAAAGTAATCAATAATATAGCGGTTTTCAGTCTCATAAGGTATAGTAAATCCCTTGATAGATAGGCGTTTCAGCATTTCAATCGGGACTCACTTCTGTGAAAACCGCTATAATATGCAGGGGTTAATTATTGCTACTATGGCAAGAGTACCTCTCGTCTGACTTCCACCAGAAGTCTGTTGGTAGCTTCGGGAATTGTCAAAACCGAGATGTAGTTACTCATTGAACGCCACAAAGGCCAAAATATGGAGTATTATTTATGAGCCATTTATCCCTATCCGAACAGATTACCGAGGAACTTCTGGCAATCCTGATCGAAGAAGAAGTCACCTATCCCTGGGATGTAACCGCTGTTGAGAGTCATGATCCCTTAGACGTGACAGAAACGCCTTTTTCTCTGTGTGAAGGACTAGAAGCGACGGCGCTCGAGGCACAAGCTCATAGATTCTTTAGCAGTTTACACCAAAAATTCCCGACAGTTTCCGTTTCATCCCGGTCTAATATCTTTGATAAATTTGCCTCTTTACTGCCAGCAGAACATTTAAATAGTCTAGTAGAAAGTGCTGAAAATCTAGTTAATAGTCAATTAGATAACTTTGATCGCCTTGTTGTTTGTCTTAGCGAGCTTTTTCCCCAATGGTCTCCAGAAGATTTACAGGTTTTTGCCCGTCCCTACGCCTATACTATGCGTAATGGCCAGAGCAAAACTAATATAGACACCGAAAATTGGCAAGCTCTTTCCGAAATTGAACAAATTCGCCGAAGTGCAGCCATCGCCAGCCAGATTTTCCGCGACTTGTCTTCTCCTGAATAGTCATCTCGTTATCGGCTGCACTGCATTGAAACTGGCTATTAGACCCCCACCTAATATTATCTTAAGACTAAAAGTTTTTCTAGTTAAGGAATCTAAACAAATAAAAATGATTTTAATCTCTTCGGGTCTAATTCCCCGCCGCTCGCGGCGTATAATAGAAAAATGAGTGAATACATCCATAAGAGCCATAATGTAAGTGTTTTGCTATATCATTTAGTGTTCCCAGCCAAATATCGTAAAGCCGTTTTCGA
>NZ_JBLZRT010000099.1:0-20167 GCF_048564745.1 Microcystis sp. | reverse complement strand
CTCCAGCTACATCAAATGTTCCAAAAAAATATAGAAGAGCTAATGCAAATTAGCCGCTATCGGTTGAAGGATTACATCAAAGGACAAAGAGCGATATCGCTTGCCCTATCTACCTTCTAGCTCGCTTGTCCCCCTCTCAGGTTACTACCGGTAAAACCCTAGAGGAAATCACAGAAAATATGAAAGAAGCAATTCAATTTCATCTGGATGGTTTACAAGAGGAAGGGCTGCCAATTCCCCAACCAGCCACCTATTGCCAGTATATCGAAGCGTAACCGATCACCTGCATCCTGTCCGCGACTTTTATCTGTTAAGTGCGATCGCTGATCTTGTAGGGTGCGAAAACGCGCGTGTAACGCACCGCTAATGTTTGGGATAAAATGGAGAAGTTTCAATGCGATCGAGTCCAAGTGCGATTGCTCTGAGAAATGATCGAGGTCAAGCATGACAGTGCAATAACTTCGTTACAGAGATAGGATAGTAGAATAGAGAGGGCTACCATACCGCTGCTTCAGGCTTTGATTTAGTCTTGTCGATCAGTTATTATCATGAAAGAAAAAGTGTACTTGGATTCCACGGTTCCGAGTTATTACTTTGATGAGCGTGAAGCTCTAAAAACTTTTACCGAAATCACAAGGAAGTGGTGGTCGGAGATGTCCAGTTATTATGATTTATATATTTCGGATGCCGTGCTTCAAGAACTAACCAACGGAAACTATCCGCGTAAAGCTGAAATTATTCATTTGGTTTCGAGGATTCCTTTACTACCGCCGACTTCTGCTCTTGAACAAGTTGTCGAGTTTTATCTTGCCAACTATGTCATGCCAAGGTCTCTTGTGGGCGACGCTCTACATCTTGCCTATGCCAGCTATTTCGACATTCAATATCTCGTTACTTGGAATTGCAACCACCTAGCGAATGCTAACAAACGGAAGCATATTCGCGTTATCAATGCCCGCCTTGGTTTGTCAACACCTGAAATTGTCACACCACTTGAACTATTCAAAGAGGAGAATAACTTATGATCCACTCAGAGATTTTGCAAGAAAAAGATAAAACTCAAACAAGATTATCGGAGGAATGCACGTCTATCCATGACTATTTAGTTAAGTCTCGCATTGCTGCGGAAAAGGCTGCGGAATCCTACGGGTTTACTCTCAAGTATGCTGAAGAAATTCATAAAATTCGAGAAGAACACACCAAAGCTTTCAACGCCAACACAACAGCCTCTTAGGTTGGCTTGAGCGAAACGCTATAGATTGATTCTGATTAATTGCCAATTCATTGCCGACACAAGAGTTAGGGCGATAATGATTCATTGCTGTATGTAACAATATAAGAGGAGTTTATCTCAGGAGTTCCACAGTGATTAAAGAGCTAGACCGTATTACTGTTAATCCACAAATATGTCTTGGACAGCCAACGATTCGAGGAATGCGTATCACTGTGGGATTTGTTCTGAAACTGTTGGCTAGTCAGTTATCTATTCAGGAAGTCTTAGAGGCTTATCCAGAGTTAGAAGAGGAAGATATTCGTCAGGCTCTTAATTATGCAGCTTGGGCTGTATCCGATTATATCGTTAGCTTCACTTCGGCATGAGTAGTCTGCGTTTACTAGCTGATGTTCATATCTCCCCTTTGACAGTTGCGGCTTTAAGGTTACAGGGCTACGACATAGTACGCACTACAGACTTTTTACCTGCCACTGCTGCCGACGCGGAGATTTTGGAACTTGCCAGAGTGGAAGGTCAAGTTATTTTAACACAAGACTTAGACTTTTCCCTGCTGGTAGCCCTCAATAATTATGGACTGCCTAGCTTGATTACATTACGGTTATCTTCTGCCAGACCTGATGTAGTTGCTCAAAGGCTTCTAGATGTTTTACTGACTGTGGAAACGGAACTGACAGAAGGTGCGGCAATTACTATCAGCGATGACTCTGTGCGTGTTCGTAAACTTCCAATTCGATGAACCCGCACCTCAAACGATGTCCTATAAAGAAATAGAAACGATTTTCAAGGAAAAATTAAATCAAATAATTGAGGAATAGAAATCGTGTGTTATGCGATTATTATCGAAAAAATTGATAGGGTTTCGATTCCTGTTACAGGTTGGCGATATATTGGTTGGATAAATGAAAGAAGTTCGATTTAGTGAGCATTCTAGAATCAAATTGAATTTGCTATCCGCTCGTGGAATTTTTATCACTCCTGAATTTATCCTCGAAACTGTACAATTTCCTGACAAAATAGAAATCTCTGAAGACAACAAGCGAATCGCACAAAAAAAGTTCAATGATAATTTAGTGATTCGAGTAGTTTATCGAGAATTCAGTGCTTTTTTCTTAATCATCACCCTTTACCCCGGTAGGATATCCCGATATGAACAAGATACACTATAGCCCAGATGTGGATGCTTTATTAATTGAGTTAAACAATAATCCAATTGCTTACGCAGAGGAGGAAGGGAAAATAATATTACATTATTCCAAGGACGATCAGTTAGTTTTAATCGAGATTCTAGATTTTGGTTGTTCTCTATCGGAAGATGCTAGACAAGAACTGGCAAAATCCATATCTTCTCGTGAATCGATTAAAATATAGTTATTAGTTAATGTCCATCTCACAACAATTTAAATCATGAAAGGTATTCAGTATATTGTCGATGAAACAGGAGAAAAAACAGCAGTTGTTATCGATCTAAAAGAATGGGGTCAACTGTGGAATGAGTTTTATCAAAATTTACTCGATCGCTCTCCCGTAAACGAAGACTGGATAAATCGATCGCCTTTTCGAGAAAAATTAGATCAAGCTCTGACATGGAATGCTAATCATCCACCGCAGTTATCAAATCTAGAATTACTAGAGAGCAAACTCGAAAATTATGAGTGAGGTTTTACTTGATTTATCAATAATAATCTAGAGAACTTTTAGAGGAACTACAAATGCTAGAAATTAACAAAAGCTATGTATTAGACAAAGATCAAAAGCCGATTGCCGTTCAGATTCCCATTGCTGAATTTGAAAAAATCGAAGAAATCCTTGAGGATTACGGACTAGGAAAACTCATCGAAGAAGTTGAAAATGATCAAATCCTAGACAAAGAAAAAGCCTGGCAATACTGCCCGCATATACTGTAAAATCTATTTTATAGAAGTCTATAAAGAAATTGGCTAAATTACAATATAAATGCCTTATTTAAATCCCAATGCGACAATCCCACCAGCTAAATTAACCCGGTATTTGCTAGTTTTACAACCCAAAGATGATAAATCAGGCTTTCTGGCACAAGCAGGATATAATTTAGACAACTGGCAGGTATTGGAACAAGATTTAAGACGTATTCTTCTCAACGAGGCCACCTTAAATAAACAAACAAAGTTCGGTGATATTTATGAAATTAAAGGACTTTTACAAGGGGTGAACGGTATAAACTTACGAGTCTCTACCTATTGGATTATCGACTCACTTACGAAAGAAACAAGATTTGTGACTTTATTACCAGATTAAAAGAGTTAGACTATGAAATTTGATATGTTTTCCGAAGTTCAATTAACCGAAGATTTGCCAGAATCTAATTTGTCTCGTGGCACTCACGCGATTATCGTGGATTATTGTCCTCGACCCGAAGGCCAAGAGGATGGCTATGTTTTAGAAGTGTTAAATAATCAGGGAAAAGCCTATACAGTTATCGCTGTAGAAGTTTCCAAGATTGAATCGATTCAAAATCTTAAACAGGATGAATTTCAAATTATATAATTCTGTTATTCTTTTTTTTGTGTATGTCCCCAGGGATGACGACTGTTTTCAGGTTGTTACTCTCAAGCGCCAATGAAATATTTACCGTCCGCTCTTTGGTGAAATTTGAATAAGTTAAAATCAAAGATAATATCCCTATCGCTACAATCTCAACTATCGATGAATCTCCTGAAAGATAGTAAAAAAATTCGTTTTGTTGACCTCTTTTGTGGTTTGGGAGGGTTTCGAGTGGCAATTGCACAAGTTTGTCGCCAAAAAAACTTAGAATCTGATTGTGTTTTTTCCTGTGATATAGATAAAGATGCTCGGTCAATTTATCACGCTAATTTTGGCGACCAACCCCGGGGAGATATTACCGAAATTGCTGCCCTAGATATTCCCAATCATGATATTTTAATGGCGGGATTTCCCTGTCAACCCTTTAGTATTTGTGGTGATTTAAAGGGGTTTGAAGACACCAGAGGCACGCTATTTTTTGAGATTGCCCGTATTTTAAAAGCCAAACAACCCGCAGCATTTATTCTGGAAAATGTCAAGCAATTGCAGGGACATCAACAGGGAAAAACCTTGCAAGTTATTCTCGATACTTTACAAGATTTAGATTACTATACCGATTACCGAGTTTTGAATGCGCTTAATTTTGGTTTACCGCAAAAACGGGAACGAATTTTTATCGTTGGTTTCCGAGAAGCGCGGGGTTTTATCTGGCCAAAACCAGCTTTATCTAGAACAAGTTTAACAGAAATCTTAGAGGAAAATGTCTCGGATTTTTATTATGCCTCCGAAAAAATTCAAAAAAGTCGCCTGCTGAAAAGAGAGGGAAAAAAACCTTATAGTGAACCGACCATCTGGCACGAAAATAAAGGAGGTAATGTCAGTGCTTATCCCTATTCCTGTGCCTTGCGAGCGGGAGCATCCTATAATTATTTGTTAGTGGATGGGAAAAGACGCTTAACAGAAAGGGAAATGCTACGTTTACAAGGTTTTCCCGATGATTATCAAATTGTCGGCAGTTATCAAACTATGCGAAAATTAACGGGTAATAGTGTAGCGATTTCCTGCGTAGCTGCTGTGGTTAATTCTGTAATCGAGTCTTTGTTAGATGTTGAGCAAGCATTAACTAATACTAAATCCGTTGAGTATGGGCTACTTATGAGGACAGGCAAAAGGCACTCATGCAAAAGAGGGAATAGATAATCAGTTTTTAATAACTGGATTTAGTATCACAGAAAATTGCTGTAGATTTTACAATCTAAGACTTTAATTAGGGTTGGCTGAAAAAGTTAAGTAGAACAGACAAAAAGCCTGTTCTATCCCTGAGTAAAAAAAACTTAAACCGTCATGATATCCTTTTCTTTTGTCGTTAATAAATCCTCGATTTTGGCGATAAATTTATCGGTGGATTTCTGCACTTGATCCTGTAAATCCCTGGATTCATCCTCAGAAATTTCGTGACTTTTCTCCTGTTTACGGATAGCATCGATCGCATCCCGGCGAATATTGCGGACAGCCACCTTTCCCTCTTCGGCCAATTTCGCCGCTAATTTGACCAATTCCTTGCGGCGATCGCTAGTGAGGGGAGGGATATTCAAACGAATGGTCTGACCGTCATTACTGGGGGTTAAACCCACGTCCGAGAGAGAAATCGCCTTTTCGATCGCCCCCATACTGGTACGATCGAAGGGTTGAATAGCGATCGTGGTTGCGTCGGGAGTGCTAATGGTTGCCAGGGACTTGAGGGGAGTTTCCATGCCATAATACTCCACCATGATCCGATCTAAAAGAGAAGCATTTGCGCGGCCAGTACGAATCGTATTAAAAGCTCTCTGGGTTGATTCGACGGTTTTCTGCATATGGTCTTGAACTTCAGCTAACTTCACAGAATCCTCCTACCAATGTTCCAACGGGTTCACCTTTGACAGCGCGAACAATATTACCTGCTACCGACAGATCGAAAACGACTATCGGGATATTATTTTCCTTGCACAGAGCGATCGCAGTTCCGTCCATCACCCGCAGATCATGGGTCAGCACATGACCGTAGGTGAGGCTTTGAAAGCGTCGCGCATTAGGATTGTGAGAGGGATCGGAATCATAAACTCCATCCACTTTCGTCGCTTTAAACACCACTTCCGCATCGATTTCGGCAGCGCGCAGGGCCGCCGTGGTATCGGTGGTAAAGAAAGGATTACCCGATCCCGCACCGAAAACCACCACCCGACCTTTTTCCAGATGACGGATGGCCCGCCGGCGGATGTAGGGTTCAGCTAATTCCTGCATAGCGATCGCCGTTAATACCCTAGTCGGCACTTGCGCTCGTTCTAGGGCATCCTGCAAGGTCATAGCGTTCATGACTGTTGCTATCATACCAATATAATCGGCCGTGGCCCGATCCATGCCAGCCGAGGCGGCTTTCACCCCCCGAAAAATATTGCCCCCACCGACCACGATCGCCAATTGGATGCCTTGATCAACCACTTCGGAGATTTCCTGGGCGATAGCGGAAACCACCATCGGGTCGATCCCATAGCCGAGATTGCCCATCAGGGCCTCCCCACTCAGTTTTAATAATACCCGCTTGTACGCCATGCCCTTACTACCACTCGCTAAAACAAGATCTAGATAATTTTTGTCTCCCCATAAGATAGCAGGTTTTGGCCTTGATTTAAGCTGACCAGTTCACTCTCCCCCAGGACCGACAAGTTAAGATTAATAAATCTTTTCGCTGGGAAATTAGTATTTAGTGATACCTTTGTTATTAAGGGAAGCTTAGTTTTATTGAGAATTAATAACCGTGGTCAGCGATCGATTACTATTGGTTAACAAAAGCAATCAAAGGGCCGCTAACATCGATACCTTTGATTGGGTCTATGGGTTTCAGGATGGAACCCGTCTGATGGGCAAGGTTTGCGGTTACTTAGACCCCGATAGTAATCGTCTTCTCGATCCCGAAAACTGCAGCGCTATCTACCAGAATGCCCAGGGACAAGTCCTTAGTCGTTGGCAAGGTGGAGATTTTATCGCTTTTGAACTAACCACCACCGGGGAGGATCTCCTGATCGTGGCTTCTAATGATAATTGTGTCAGTAATAGTCTCTGTTTGGTTTCGGGGATTAGTCGCAGCTGCGCCCAAGTTAGCGATGAAGGAAAATCCCTCGTCCGGGAGGTTTTTCAATACCCTGCTTGGTCTTTGCAGGACGATAATAGCACCTCTAAGCCGGCTTTCAGTTGGAATTGTTCCGTATCTCCCTTTTTCCCTTTTGTTTCCCTGCGTTTTAATCTTCAGTCCACCAGCAGCAAAAAATTCTATCGTTGGACGGTTTCTCCCTATTTTCCCTTTTGTCCCCTCTTAGAAGTGGGAGAATCCCTTGCCTAATTTGCTTTTTCACTACGATAGTTCTAGAAGATTTCAACACATCGGGAATGGTTAAAACCGTAAGCTATCCCGTGCTATATCAGACTTAGGATGGCGTTCTTCCAGAGATATGCTATCGGCGAAATCCGTTTAATATGGTCAGGATTTTCGCTTAATTTCTCGATGGCAACCAACAAAGCCACAAGTCTGACCGTTGCTGTGGACATAGGGTCCAAAAAGCCTTAAATGTCCCTAGAGATGTTAGAGCAGTTATCTTAATGGTGAGCTACGGAGTTTTCCTTTTGGGGAGTCAGGAGTCAGTATTCAGCAGTCAGCTTTTATTTAGGGCTTGCTGAATAAATCTAAAAACCTGGTTGGATAAGACTTTTAGACCTTTTGTCAATTAAAAAGTACCGGATATGGGAGTGATCGGGGGGGAAATTCAGGTACTTTTCCCCTGAAAATTAGGTAATTGGCCACCTCAACCGGTAAAACCCCACACCCCACACCCCACACCCCACAATGCCTTCGCCAGAATCCGCTCCGCTTCTATCACAACTGCAAAAAAAAGTCAACAGTTTAGATGTACCATTTTACGCACCAGGGCATAAGCAGGGGGAAGGAATCGGTGAAGATTTAAGTAATTTACTGGGAAAAAGCGTCTTTAAAGCCGATTTACCCGAATTACCCGACCTTGATAATTTGTTTGCCCCGACGGGGGTGATTAAAGAAGCGCAAATTTTAGCAGCCGAGACATTTGGGGCAGATAAAAGCTGGTTTTTAGTCAATGGCTCCAGTTGTGGCATTATTGCGGCGATTTTAGCCACTTGCGGCGAGGGAGATAAAATTATTTTGGCGAGAAATATTCATAAATCGGCAATTTCGGGCTTAATTCTCTCTGGGGCGCAGCCTATCTTTATCAATCCCGAATATAATCCCACTATCGATCTAAATTTAAATATAACCCCCCAATCCCTCGAAAATGCCCTGAAACTTCATCCCGACGCCAAAGCGGTGATGGTAGTCTCTCCCACCTATCAAGGGGTTTGCTGTGACTTAGAAACTATCGCCCAGATTACCAATCATTATTCTATCCCGCTGCTCGTCGATGAGGCTCACGGGGCCCATTTTGCCTTTCATCCCGATTTACCTCCGGCTGCCCTGTCTCTCGGCGCCGATATGGCTATTCAGTCCACCCATAAGGTTTTAGGGGCCTTAACTCAAGCATCGATGTTACACTTAAAAGGCGATCGCATTAGTTCCGAAAAAGTCGATCGAGCCTTACAATTAGTTCAAACCACTAGCCCTAGTTATCTACTTCTCGCCTCCCTTGATAGTGCTAGAAAGCAAATGGCGACGCAAGGCCTAGATTTACTGAGCAAAACCCTCGATTTAGCCGCTACTGCCCGAAAAGAACTCGATAAAATTCCTAATATCTCTGTTTTAGACTTTCCCCATTCTATCCCGGGTTGTCACTGGTTCGATCGCACTCGTTTAACGGTAATCGTCAAAGATTTTGGCTTAACTGGTTACGAAATAGACGATATTTTGCGAGAAAAATACGCCGTCACCGCAGAATTACCGACTTTAAGCCAACTTACTTTTATTATCTCCATCGGCAATCATCGCGAACACATTAATCGCCTAATTACTGCTTTTCAATGCCTTAAATCCCCTTCCTCTACCAGTTTATCCCCCACTCCTCCTCCAGTCACGGGAAATTTGGCTATTTCTCCTAGAAAGGCTTTTTTTGCCCCTACAGAGATAGTATCCCGGAAAAATGCCCTCGATCGTCTTAGTGCTGATGTTATCTGTCCCTATCCCCCCGGTATTCCCGTTTTGATGCCGGGAGAGTTAATTTCTCAGGAAGTCCTCGACTATCTGCAAACTATTTTAGACCTCGGTGGCACGATTACCGGCGGTAGTGATGATAATTTGGCAACTTTCAGGGTTTTAAAATAATCGCAAAATTATCTGATATATTAACCGGAAAAAGGCGGTAATAGCAATTGCTCCGATGGCTGCCATCACGGCAATGATAGCAATTTCAGGAAAATTTAGGCTTCCTTGCAGTCGCGAAAGAAAGAAGATGAGGGTGAGGGTAATTGCTGCTAGAATCGGTAAATCTCTCCCTTCAATCACTTTTTTAAATAATGCCCAAACTAAGCCACCTAAGATCATAAAAGCGATGACAATTCCTACCGAGGGGACTAAACTATTTAAGGCAACTACTAATAATGTCCCCTCAAATCCTGTAAAGGCAGCATTAGCGAAAGTTTCCCCAAGAGAAAAGCGGGAAGGGTTTCTAATCACTGGAGAAGCTGGAGAAGATGGAGAAGGTGGAGAAGCTGGATTTAAAGCGGTTAAAACTTCTCCACAGGATTGAAATCGATCTCGCGGATTTGCTAGTAACATTTTATTGAATACTCTTGCTAAATCTGCACTGATGTTAGGGGCATAATTTTGCCAATTCCAGACCTTTTTTTGCGGATCGTATAGCTCATCAGGATCGCGATTAGTTAAGAGCATAACACAGGTAGCTGCTAGGGCATATAAATCCGTGGCTGCTGATACCTGATTGCCTAATTGTTGTTCGGGAGGGGCAAATCCGGCTGAGTAAATTGTTGTGGATTTCTCTGGTGTATTATTGGGATTATTGGTAGCCTGTTTTACTGCCCCAAAATCGAGTAAATAGAGGCGACCATTTTTGTCGCGCATGATGTTAGATGGTTTTATATCCCGGTGAATGGAACCATTTTCATGAATAAATTTGAGGATAAGAAGTAATTCTTCGAGAATGTTTTTGACTTCACTTTCTTGAAAGGGTTTTTGTTGCTGTTGGAGAATTTCTTCTAAGTTTTTACCGTCGATATATTCCTGGGCCAGATAGAAAAATTGCTCTTCTTCTCCCGTTAATTGATTCTTGACTTTTAAAGGGAAAAAAGCATAGAGATCAGGGATTTGGCGATGTTTTTTTCCTAAATCTTCTAAAACCCGCGCTTCTTGAAAAAATAAGTTTTTCGCTTTTTCTAAAGCTTGCGGACTTAAATTACCGGAAGGTTGAAATTGTTTGAGTACACATTTAGCTCTTGTGGGACTATAACGATCTACTGCTAAAAATGCCGCCCCAAATCCTCCTTTTCCCAATAGACGTTCCGGCAAATAACGTCCCCCTAAAATTAATGGCATCCCGCAAGCAGTACAATATTTCTGCTCGATCGAGGTTAAAAGATTGCTATCGTCTAGGTCTAGGCACTGATTACGCGGTCTCGGACAGTGGGGACGCGTACAAATAACTTCCATAGTCACCGTTTCCCGTGGTACTGCTCTTAGTTTAGCTACTACCAGCAATTCGGGTTAAAATTTTTGTTCTTGAGAAAGGGTTAAAAAGAGCGTTCGTAGGCCGACACGGATTCTCATCATACTACAAGATTAGCAGAAATTTTGGAGTTTGTCAAGTCTTTGGCTGAAAAAAATCCAGCCAGATAAGGGCGATTATCGAAAAAATCGGGCTACGCATATCATTCAAGGCCAGGGTTCTGGCCAGGACTTGAGCGAAACGGTCTTGAACCATCCACTCCCGTGTCACCTCCTTTTGAGGCTCTTGAAAATATTGCTTTTTTTTCCCAAAGACAGTAAACTCAAATGTATTGTAAATGTATTTCAGATGAATTATGACTTTATATCTAGTAGAGGATGATCGACAAGAAAGGACAAAAGAAGAGGTGAGCGAGATATTGGAGCGCATTGCCACAGTCGCATCAAAATCCCAGGGAGAGTTAATCGAAGCCCTAATCGGTGAAACAGAGGGGCGGTTATTCCTGATTATCAAAGCGATTGATCGCGCCTCCCTCGAACAAGTACTAGAAAACGCTGGGCTAGGTTGGCAACTAATCAAGGAAATGCGCTTGATTGGGCAGGACTTAGCCACTGTGCGAGAGCGCAAAGACAAAGCCAACTATCTAGTACAGTGGAATTTACCCCCGGGGCTAACCATGGAAACTTACCTGCAACGAAAAGCGGAGAAAACCCCCCTTTATGCTCAAGTACCCGAAGTCAGTTTCGAGCGTACCTATGTTTGCGAAGACTTGAGTAAATGTCTCTGTTTCTACGATAGTCCCGATGAAGCGGCGGTAAAAAGAGCCAGAGAAGTGGTCGGCGCACCTATAGATAGTTTGACCTCGATTGAAAATATTCACCCCTAGGAGAAAACAATTATGCTCGATCGAGGCTCCGAAATCCTTTCTTTTCTGGAAGAAAGAGCCACTGACCTCAACAACGGTACAGCTAATCTCAACGTCGGTTCGGCCCTAACCAAGCTAGGAGAATCGGGCTGGTTCGGCTATGCTATACCTGAAAGCTTAGGAGGCCGGGGTGGCTCCTTATTACAGGCAGTAGAGGCGATCTCCGCTGTGTCCCAATGCTGCCTCACCACCGGTTTTGTTTTCTGGTGTCAGCGCGTCTTCATCCAATATCTGGCCGCCAGTAATAACACTTATCTACAAAACAAAATTCTACCGGCTGTTCTCAAGGGAGAGATAGCCGGAGCGACAGGACTCTCTAACGCGATGAAGTACCTCGGCGGGATCGAGGAGCTGCGTTTACAGGCAAAGATCGAGGGAGAAAACGTCACTGTTAATGGCTTCCTGCCCTGGGCCTCTAACCTCGACTCTAAGGGAGAATTCATAGTAGCCGTTGCCGCTCAAACTACATCGGGACAAACTCTTATCCTCGCCCTTCCCTCCTTCGCAGAGGGGTTAAAACGGGGTGAAGACCTACAATTATTGGGTTTACAAGCTTCCCGCACCAGTACCCTTGAATTCGATCGAGTTCAGTTATCTCACGACTGGATTATCAGCTTGGAAGCAGCAAAATTTTTACCCTCAGTCCGCCCCTGTTTCTTGCTGTTACAATGCGGACTGGCCCTTGGCATTACGCGTAAATCCCTTGGGGAGACAGAGAAAAGTTTAGGGGGAAAGGCAGCGGTAGCCAGCGATCGTTATTTCTTCGCCCGGGAGCGTCTGACTCGTCTAGAAAAGACAATCGAGCAATTCAGCACCCTAGAAAGCTTCGATCTCGGACGAACACGCCAACTATTCACCCTCAGAGTGGACATTACCCGGTTAGCGGTGGAATCCGTAGGGTTAGAAGCGGAAATTAAGGGAGGAAAAGGCTATTTCCGTAATAGCGACACGGCCCGACGGCTGCGCGAGGTGGCCTTTTTACCGGTGTTAACTCCGAGCCTGATTCAACTGGAAAGAGAATTACAACGTCAGTCCTCTAGCGATAAAATTCTCACGGGCGAACTCGAGCGAGCGGGGGTGAGGGAATGAGTATCGCCACTGATTACCCCGTCCTCAGCCTCAAAAATCTCCATAAACGCTATAAAACCCGCCATGGCTACCGTACCGTTTTTGAGGATATTAACCTACAGGTGCGCTCCGGTGAGGTGGTTTGTTTGCTTGGGGCCAGTGGTTGCGGTAAATCTACCCTCCTTGCTACCGCCGCTGGTTTGCAAAGTGCCGATGGCGGAGAAATACAATTGCACTCACGACCCCTACAAGCCCCAGACATCCGCAGCTCGATCGTCTTTCAATCCCCCGCCCTTTTACCTTGGTTAACCGTTTGGCAAAACGTGGCTTTTGGTTTGAAATTAAAGCGGATGCCCCGCCTCGATCATCAGCAATTACGGGAAAGGGTTCACACCGCCGTTAAAAGCGTCAAACTAGATGGCTTCGAGCGTGCTTATCCTCATCAACTATCGGGCGGTATGGCTCAGAGAGTTTCTCTAGCCCGCGTCCTCGCCCGGCGCCCCTCTCTCCTCCTCCTGGATGAGCCGTTTAGCGCCCTCGACGCGATCACCCGTTTCGAGATGCAAAAACTCCTCCTAGAAGTCATAGCTCTCTATAACAGCACGGTTCTCCTCGTTACCCACGACATCGACGAGGCCCTATTAGTAGCCGATCGAGTTCTTCTCATGGGCCGTCATCCGGTGGGCATCCGCCGAGAATGGACCATCTCGATGCCGAAACCCCGTTTCGAGTCAGCCAAGCTTTTGAGTGATCTACGCCTGTCAATTTTTCAAGAATTAGCCCTTGTGATGACACTGTAAATCTATGAACATACACGATAATTGTGCTTGTTGCGGCATGAGCCGTCGAGATTTCCTGAAACTTTCGGCACTGTTTACCAGTTCCTTCGGAGCAGCGATCGCCGCCGATAATTGGAATCTTCCCGTTAACGCCAATGCCAACGATCAGCCTGTGAAAATCGGTTATCTACCGATTACGGATGCCGCCCCCCTATTGGTGGCCCACTCCCGAAAACTTTATCAAGCGGAAGGTTTAACTGCCGAACAACCGCGCCTATTCCGCTCTTGGGCGCAGATTGTTGAGGCCTTTCTCGCTCGGCAGGTGAACGTTATTCACGTTCTTTTTCCCACCTCGATCTGGATTCGTTACGGGCGCAATTTCCCCGCTAAAATCGTCGCTTGGAACCATACCAACGGTTCAGCCCTCACCGTCCTTCCCGATATTGAAAATCCCAGGGAATTGGGAGGTAAAACGATCGCGGTTCCTTTCTGGTATTCGATTCATAATTTGGTCTTGCAACAACTCTTACAACGTAACGGGCTGAAAATAGTTCGCAAAGCCAAGGACGCGCCGATCGCTTCTAACGAGGTTAATCTAGTGGTTCTCCCGCCCCCGGATATGGTATCAGCCCTCGCCAATAAGAGCATCGGTGGTTATATCGTTGCTGAACCTTTCAACGCGGCGGCGGAAAATCTAAAAACCGGTAGGGTTCTCCGTTTCACCGGCGATGTCTGGAAGAATCACGCCTGTTGCGTCGTCTTTGTTCACGAGGAGGATATTAGGCAACGGAAACAATGGACGCAGAAGGTGGTAAACGCCCTCGTTAAAGCCCAACTCTGGTCCCGGAGCAATCGCTCGGAAGTGGCCCGGATTCTCTCTAAAGATGGTGGAAAATATACGCCTCACCCGCTGCCGGTATTGCAACGGGCGCTTACTTACTACGATCGCAATTTCTATAAAAAAGACGGGGCGATCGAGAATCCAGCTTGGCAGGTCAACCGGATCGATTTCCAGCCCTATCCTTTCCCTTCCTATACGGAGGAACTGGTACGCTTGCTCAAAACCACTCAGGTGGAAGGAAATACGGATTTTCTCCAAAAACTGCAACCCCGACAGGTGGCGCGGGATCTCGTGGATGACTCTTTTGTCCGTAATGCCTTGCAACAGGTGGGCGGACCGAAAGCTTTCGGCTTACCGAATAATCTCTCCCGCATCGAGACGATCAAATTTTAAAGGTCTGAACCTATGAAGTCACAATCTTTGACCTCCCCGCCAAGAGCTTTACTACCCTTATGGGGTATCGGTTTTGGATTATTGCTCTGGTGGCTATTTACCAGTCCTCTATGGCACTCAAACCCGATTTTAAATGATTTTTCCCCTGAGCGATCTTTTGTCGCTTTATTACGTCTTTTTGTTGGGGGGGAGATTATGCCCCATATCCTCACCAGTTGCCGCCGGGTTATTGTGGGCTTGGTTCTCGCTAGTGCCATCGGTGTGCCTTTGGGGGTATTAATCGGGTTGTATCGCTCCCTTGAATCGGCTTTGTCGGCTGTATTTCAATTTCTCCGCATGATCGCGCCCCTTTCTTGGATGCCTTTAGCGGTGATGGTTTTGGGCATTGGTGATCTACCCGTGTATTTTTTGCTGACGGTGGCGGCCATCTGGCCGATCCTTCTCAATACGGCTGCCGGGGTTAACGCGGTTGATCGCTCTTGGTTGACTTTAGCCCGCAGTCTCTGTGCTACCCGAGGGGAAACGGTTTTCCAGATTATTCTGCCTGCGATCCTCTCCCATCTCTTAACTGGTTTCCGTTTGGCTATAGGTATTATCTGGATCGTTCTTGTCCCGGCGGAAATGCTGGGGGTTAGTGCGGGTTTGGGTTATTATATTCTCGATACACGCGATCGACTCGCTTATTCAGAGTTGATGGCAGTGATTCTCGTTATTGGCGCGATTGGTTATCTGCTCGATTGGGGTTTGCGTCTGGCTCATCGCTCTTGGACGCACCAAGATTAGCCTATTGGTTCAACTATGTGGGAAGGGGGAAGTCTTGGCACTTTTCCTTAGTTGAAAGAGCGGGCCAGACGACTAACCCCAGTGTGTAATAACTGTTCCAAACTTTGGCGATCGCTGATGGCTTGAAGATTGATCACAAAACAGGTTAAACCTAGTCCAAAGAGGATAAAAGTGGGGGCCATAACCACACCAATCATTAACCAAGTGGCGACGTGGAGAAACATGGTGACAGCGAACAACAAAGCTAGGGAAGCAATGGGGAAGATTTGACGGGTAGGACGACCGAAATAGAGAAAAAGAACCGTTAAAAGGGTGGTTACTAAGTTAGCGGGTACTAAAAAGGCACAAATCGAGACGCAATAGTTGCGGGAAAATTCAGCGAGAGTATTAAAATCTATCATTAATATTACTTTACAATTGCCTGAGTCTTAGTACTCTCGATTGTAGCGGAAAATTTAGATGATCGGGATGAAGGCGACTGAAGAGGGATGAAGCTGTGGTCCCATAGATTTTGGAGAGGGAGCTAAAACGAGGATCGGGGTATAGATCCTCCGGTTATAATGAAATCTGGGAAAATGACACCGCCCTTCGGCTTCTCTCAGGGTCAACCCCATCCCGAAAACTCTTACCCCTTGCTAGGTATAATCGATCGCAGGAAAAATTTTATGAGTAAATTTGTCTTTGTTACTGGGGGAGTCGTCTCCAGTATTGGGAAAGGAATTGTCGCCGCTAGTTTGGGAAGATTGTTGAAAAGTCGCGATTATTCCGTCTCAATTCTGAAATTAGATCCCTATATCAACGTGGATCCAGGTACGATGAGTCCTTTTCAACACGGAGAGGTATTTGTCACCGATGATGGGGCCGAAACCGACCTCGACCTTGGCCACTACGAACGTTTTACCGATACGGAACTCTCCCGTCTCAATAGCGTGACTACCGGCTCGATTTATCAAGCGGTATTGAATAAAGAGCGCCGTGGTGCTTATATGGGGGGAACGGTGCAGGTAATCCCCCATATTACCAACGAAATCAAGGAAAGGATTCTCCGGGTGGCCAAGGATACCAACCCCGATATTGTCATCACAGAAATTGGTGGTACGGTGGGAGACATCGAATCTTTGCCTTTTTTAGAAGCAATTAGGCAATTTAGGAAGGATGTAGGTCGAAATAACGTGGTTTATATGCACGTTACCCTAATTCCTTGGATTCCGGCGGCCAAGGAGATGAAAACGAAACCGACGCAACACTCGGTCAAGGAATTAAGATCGATCGGTATTCAACCGGATGTGTTAGTCTGTCGTTGTCATCTACCCCTACAACCGGGGTTAAAAGAAAAACTCTCAGCTTTCTGTGATGTGCCGGTAGAATCGGTGATTACTGCTCAGGATGCCAGCAGTATCTATGAAGTGCCTCTCAATCTGGAAAAAGAGGGATTAGCGCAACAAACCCTAGAATTATTAAACCTGGGTCCCCGATACCCCCATCTGGAGGAGTGGGAAAATCTCATCCGACAGATGCAATCCCCCAGTCAAAAATTAGAGATAGCTATCGTCGGTAAATATGTGCAGTTGGGGGATGCTTATCTCTCGGTGGTGGAGGCCCTCAAACACGCTGCTATTGCCCTTAATAGCGAGATAGAATTGCGTTGGGTAAGTGCCGAAGATGTGGATAATGATTCGGCCGAAGCTCATTTAAGTGGTGTTGACGGTATTGTTGTACCAGGTGGTTTTGGTATTAGGGGTGTGGATGGCAAAATTAAGGCGATCGAGTATGCTAGGGTCAATAATATTCCTTTCTTGGGTCTCTGTTTAGGGATGCAGTGTTCGATTATCGAATGGGGTCGCAATGTGGCCCGATTAGAAAGGGCCAATAGTTCCGAATTTGAAGAGGATACACCCAATCCAGTGATTAATTTACTGCCAGAACAGGCAGATGTGGTGGATTTAGGGGGAACAATGCGCTTAGGTCTCTATCCCTGCCGTTTAAATCCCGATAGTCTGGCTTTCTCCCTCTACGGTCAAGAGGTTATCTATGAGCGCCATCGTCACCGTTACGAGTTCAATAATGCCTATCGTAGTCTCTTTTTCGAGACCGGTTATCTGGTGAGTGGCACTTCTCCTGATGGTCGTTTGGTGGAAATTATCGAACTACCAAAACATCCTTTCTTTATTGCTACCCAATTTCACCCCGAATTTCGCTCTCGTCCCAATAAAGCTCATCCTCTCTTTTCTGGTTTCATGAAAGCGGCCCTCAAGGGTAGAGAGCAAAAGTTTTCCCTGAGTAGTCAGCATTCGGCTGTCAGTTAGGGTTTGCCGGTTCTATTGGCTCAAAATCTGGTTTTTTGGGGGGAAACCCCCGAAAATTTCGCATCTTAACCCCAGTTTGACCTAAGGTTTCCCGAATTGACGTTGATAAACTACTTCTTCCTTGCCAGATTCCAGTTTAATATCGGAGCGAGGATAGGCCACACATAACAAAGCATAGCCCTCTTTTTGCAGGTCGGGGGATAATCCCATGCCCTCACCTTGTTCAACGCTACCCTGAGACAGTTGAGCGGCGCAGGTAGTACATACGCCCGCATTGCAAGAACTGGGTAAGTCAATCCCCGCATCGTAGGCCGCTTGTAGTATAGTTTGATCTTTCCTAACTTCGATCGTTTGTGTGGTTCCTAAATGAGAAATTTCTACTTTGTAGGTTGTGGTCATAGCTAATGAATGATGCTTTAAACGTCACCTATTTTATCATTCTAGATTGCGGGCTCTTCTGGTTTCTGTGTGGAAACGAGGTCTATACTGATAGTTTTTTCCACAAAATAGTCCTAAAAGTGTTGCCTAGTAAGCATTTCACGATTCCATAAGCAAAAATTATCACACAAAGTCGAGAAGAGCCGATTGCGGATGTAGGAGACAGGGGGAAATCTTTACCTAATCAGATTTTCACCGGTCGGCAGGCCAATTCAGACTTGAATTGGCGTAACACCCGCACGATCGGGAATTTTGCCTCGATTACCGGTTGCAATTGTCGCCAATCGACGTAAAAATAACCATCATTTTCTACGGGTAAAGCAGTAATTGCCTGTCGAAACTTACCACTACTTAAAATGGGGTTTTTCTGTGCAGATAAAGCTAAACCCATCGCTTCCACAGAACTAGCGATAATTTCATAATTATCGACCCTAGTATGCACTCCCGTCACGAGCGTCTCTAGTTGCGCTTTTCCTCCCGGGACCGCCGTGGTTAACTTTGTCCAAGCTGTCACCGTTCGATCGAGTAAAGGCAGATTAATCACATTATAGCCGCGACTGCGGGCTAACTCATCCAAATGAGAGATCGCACTGTCCACCTCTACCCCCATCACCCGTTCCCCTAGAAAAACACTATTGGGTTCCATCCCCTTTGAACTAGGCACGAGAGCGAGGCTATATTCGCCTCTAACCCAGCTAAAAACGTCTTCAGGCAAATTTAAACCTAAAGGCGATTGGAAGCGGGTTAAGACCTGTGTTATTAATTCCTGTAGGGGACTATCTGCTTCTAAACCCTCCTCTACCTGAGTCCAAAACCGATTTAAATCCCGACTAGCGGCGACTAAAAGGCTATTTTCGCCGATAAAAGATAATGCTCCCACGGGACTAGATAAAATTGGTGCTTGGTCATCCTGTCCTAAGACTCCAATTAAGGCCGAACGCGCACCCTTTTCAAATCCTATAGTAATCATAGCAATTACCGTCGGTTGGATTGACCCAAGGAAACCCCACAAAAAGCCATGAGAAGCGATCGCTCATTCAGACGGATTGAGGTGTTGGCTGTTGGGTTTCCCTTTCCCCTAAAATTGAGAGGTTTTCTTTAACCCATTGATTCGCTCAACCCAAGAAAAAGGACTAGACCGCGCCTAATTCCCGTAGGATTTCCATAACCTTTTCATATAACGCCGCGTTTCCTTGCTGGCGGAACAGTTCGGCGGCTTGTCGGAAATCTCTGATCGCTTTTTCCCTTTCTTTTCGAGAGTAATAAAGAAGCCCCCGATTGTAGTAAGCCGTTGCGTTTCGGGGATTAATGTTGAGTGCCTGATTGAAATCGGACAGGGCGAGGTCGGATTTCCCCTGTACGGCGTAAAGAAGCCCCCGATTGTTGTAAGCCTTTGCGTATCGGGGATTAATGTTGAGCGCCTGATTGAAATCGGACAGGGCGAGGTCGGGTTTCCCCTGTTCGTGGTAAAGATTCCCGCGATTGAGGTAAGCCAGGGCGTATAGGGGATTAATGTTGAGCGCCTGATTGTAATCGAACAGGGCGAGGTCGGGTTTCCCCTGTTCTTTGTAAAGATTCCCCCGATTGAGATAAGCTTCGGCATCTCGGGGATTAATGTTAAGCGCCTGATTGAAATCGGACAGGGCGAGGTCGGATTTCCCCTGTTCGTAGTAAAGAAGCCCCCGATTGTTGTAAGCCTCGGCCAATCGGGGATTAATGTTGAGCGCCTGATTGAAATCGGACAGGGCGAGGTCGGGTTTCTCCTCTTGTTCGTAAAGAACCCCCCGATTGAGGTAAGCCTCGGCGTATCGGGGATTAATGTTGATCGCTTTGGTGAATTCAGCGAGGGCGAGATCGTATTTTTCCTGTTGGATGTAGCCAACTCCCCGGTTATAGTGGCCGATCGCGTCTTGATTGTTCCCTTGAGCGATCCGGGTTTCGGCTGGTTGTCGGCTCTCTAGCGCCATGAGGGGGCGAACAGTCGCGAGGGTGGAAAGGCTGATTAGGCTGACGGTGGTAAGAAGGGCAAAGGATTTCATGGCTAGTTCCTCGGTGGGGATGGTTTTAAATTCTACTTAGGGTTGGCTGAATATCGGTGTAAATCCTGCTAAAAAAGGTTTTTGGGCTAAAAAAGCCTAAAAATATTATCCAACAAGGTTTTTAGATTTATTCAGCAACCCCTACTTAATTCATAGGCTGCTTT
>NZ_JBLZRT010000098.1:0-1105 GCF_048564745.1 Microcystis sp. | reverse complement strand
TGGTAGAAGAATCAGAACTAACTTCTTCAACCAAAATAACTACCTCAACAGTTTGTCCTACAGTCAGCTCTGGAGATTCAATTTCAATTCTATTTCCCGGTAGGACTTTTGCTGTCCTGTACAAAGTTGATTTAACCATTTTAAGCCTTCTCTTTAAGTATTGTCGTTAATATAGCTTATTAAGATCGGCGACCGCACTTTAACCCACAGTTTCAATCAATGTGCATGGTGCGTTTCCAAAAATCTATTAGTGGAGCAGTAGGAGCCACATTAGGGAACGCACCCTACAAAATTGCGATCTACTACTCAAGACTACTCGGTAGTCCTCTCGAATCGGGTTGTTAGGTATTACTGTCAGAAATTTTTCTCAACTGATCTTTGATATCATCTGGCATTCCCCATGAATATTCATCAATGATCCTCTTTAGGATTCTCTTTCTTGCCTCTGGATTTGAAAAGTTACCCCTCTCTTTTCTAAGCAAATTAGAAATTTCATATACATTGTGATATGTGGGAAAGGATTTTTCCGCAGCCTCAAAAGCTTTAAGAGCATCATCAAATTTCTTCTCACGTAAGTACAAGAACCCCTCTCTTTCCTTTTCGGCAGCAACTTGAGCAGAACTCTTTTCTTTTTGAATCACGGCAATACCTTCATTTCCTACTTTCTGAAGTTTTTGATCAGGAGAATTTGTGAATCCTCTAAAAAGTCTTTCTGATTCACCCTCTGTAAGAGTGAGCCTTATCAAATTTATTGTAAGAGTTTGTTTTTTTGAGTCATTACTTTCTAAATCTTGAAAAAGAGTTTTTACAAATGTGTATCGGCTAGTTCTTTCTTTTAATGCCTCGATATCCGCTGTTCTCTGTTTAAAGATTGCTTCAAGTTCTTGCCCTCTTTCTTTCAATCTTTGATCGGCTGCATCAATTTGCCATTTTGTATAGGTATTAAAGACTGTCAATACTATGGTGATTACAGAAGAAACTACACCAATCAAAGCCGTAATTTTGCCAGTTGATATATTCTGCTCAGCAGTCATGTGTGTTTTCCTTTCATAAACTTAATAAGTCAGCTAACTATATATTATACGGAAACTTTTGGCATATCACC
>NZ_JBLZRT010000097.1:0-26227 GCF_048564745.1 Microcystis sp. | reverse complement strand
ATCAACAACTCATGCTTGTAAAGCTTGTACAATAGGGCTTTGAGTTTTTGTTAGATTGATATTTATCAACTTTAGAGCATTGCTGGACAGAGAGGGAGCTTGGGGAATTTTCTACAGTGTAAGTTCGGAAGAACCAGATTTCTTAAATGCTCAGAAACAGGCTCTCTCAGACATTGTGGCGGAACGAAACAAGTTGATTCATCAAGATTTAGCGCTACTCGATACTAGCTCTATAGAAGGCTATTATAATTTAATCAGTCTTTTAGATGAACAAAACCCTCGATTATTAGCTCATCTTGAAGAGCTTGGGTGGATGTTAACCTCATGTATAGAGGGACTAAAAGACCTTCAATCGTTCATTAAATCACCAGACTTTCACCAGTTTATACACTCTAGCCAATCCGATGCCTAACAAGCGCGTGTACAGGGAACGGCGGCAGACACTATCGGTTATGATGCAGACAGTTGGTCACACCCTGTCCCTAGGAAAAACTTTTTCAGCCAATCCTAAATATTTGCTCTGATTTTTTGTAGTAAAGTTATACTATTAAGGAAGCAAAGACGAAACTCTAGGGTTAAGCAATGGTTAGACAACTCGACGACAGCCCGAAAACCACAATCGTCTATCCCGATAGCGATGGTAAACCGATGGCCGACAATACAAGACAATTTCGCTGGATTACGACGATTAAAGCGAATCTAGACTGGTTATTTGCCAATGATGCCGATGTTTTTGTCGCCGGTGATTTACTCTGGTATCCCGTGGAGGGAGATAATAAGACTCGACAAGCACCTGATGTGATGGTAGCTTTCGGCAGACCGAAAGGGGAAAGAGGTTCCTATCAACAGTGGAAAGAGAACAATATCCCCCCGCAAGTGGTTTTTGAAATTCTCTCTCCGGGTAATACCCAAACGGAAATGACCAGAAAACTACTGTTTTATGACCGTTATGGCGTGGAAGAATACTACATTTATAATCCCGATAAAAATGATTTGGGTGGCTGTATTCGTCGGGAAAATCGGCTCGAAAGTCTGGAAAATCTCGATAATTGGGTCAGTCCTCGCTTGGGCATTCGTTTTCAATTAGCCGAACCAGAGTTACTCTTGTATTATCCCGATGGTCAACCTTTCACCAGTTACAACCAAGAACGACAACGGGCCGAAACGGAACGACAACGGGCTGAAGTGGAACGACAACGGGCCGAAAGGTTAGCGGCAAAACTGCGGGAGTTAAATATTAATCCCGAAGAAACTTAAAAAAATTATCGATTGATGGAGTCGATCGAGATAGTCTCGCTACAATAAAAGTAAATAAATATCAAGTCCTCTAGCTAGAGTCGCAACAGTAAGCCCAGAAAAAATGCGATCGGGCAGGGTTGACTAAATCGACGAAGCAATCGCTAAATAGGGGTAATTTCCGCCCAATTCTCCCCAATCCTGAACAGGAGAGGCAGAACCGAAGAATTTCTATAAAATTTCGGTAAGGGTGGAAAGATCAAGTAAGTTAGCGTTAGGGCTTAATCTTCGCCACGGAAAGTAGAACTATGACAGTTTGTGAATATCGGCCAGGTTTAGAAGGAATTCCCGCCGCCCAATCGAGTATCAGCTTTGTGGATGGGCAAAAGGGAATCTTAGAGTATCGGGGCATTCGGATTGAGGAACTCGCCGAAAAAAGTACCTTCCTCGAAACCGCCTATCTCCTTATCTGGGGTGCTCTGCCCACGGGGGCGGAACTGGAAGAATTTGCCGATGAAATCCGTTATCATCGACGCATCAAGTACCGTATCGAAGACATGATGAAATGCTTCCCCGAAAAAGGCCATCCCATGGATGCGCTACAAACTTCGGCGGCGGCTTTGGGGTTATACTATGCCAGGCGGGCCTTGGATAATCCCGAATATATCCGTCAGGCAGTAGTCCGGCTATTAGCGAAAATCCCCACCATGGTGGCGGCGTTTCAATTAATTCGCAAAGGTAATCATCCCATTCAGCCCAACGATAGTCTTGATTATGCGGCCAATTTCCTCTATATGTTGACGGAAAGACGACCAACGGATTTAGCGGCGAAAGTTTTCGATGTCTGTTTGACCCTCCACGCCGAACATACCATGAATGCCTCGACTTTTTCGGCCATGGTGACGGCTTCCACTTTAACCGACCCCTACGGTGTCATCGCTTCAGCAGTGGGAACTCTCGCCGGCCCCCTCCACGGTGGGGCAAACGAGGAAGTATTGTTAATGTTAGAGGAAATCGGTTCGGTGGCTAATGTTCGTCCCTATGTGGAAAAATGTATCGCCAATAAACAAAAAGTTATGGGTTTTGGACACCGGGTATATAAAGTTAAGGATCCCCGGGCGACGATTTTACAAAATCTTGCCGAACAATTATTCGCAGAATTAGGTTCCGATGAATACTACGATATCGCCCTAGAATTAGAACAGGCAGTGGTGGATATCTACGGCGAAAAAGGTATCTATCCCAATGTGGATTTCTATTCGGGATTGGTTTATCGGAAATTAGGCATTCCCAATGATTTATTTACCCCGATTTTTGCCATCTCCCGGGTGGCTGGTTGGTTGGCCCACTGGAAAGAACAATTAAATGCTAACCGCATTTTCCGTCCTACCCAAATCTACACCGGACAACACGAAGTCCCCTATACACCGATCGAACAACGTTCTTAGATTTTATCTCCCATTCTTAATGGAAACACGGTTTCTCGCCTTTGTCAATCTCACCTAGGCGAGATTTTTTGTCTCATTTCCTGTTATATTGATGGGGCAAGGAAACAGTCCAGCGGCTTTCAGCTTGGTCAGTTTCGGTGTATATAGGGTCTGCTGAAAAAGTTTTTCGGTGGGGGCAGGGTGTGGGGTGTGGGGTGTGGGGTGTGGGGTTTTACCGGTTTTGAGGTGGCCAATTACCTAATTTTTAGGGAAAAAGTCCAGGAATTTTCCCCCTGATCACTCCCATACCTGGTACTTTTTGATTGACAAAAAGTCTAAAAGTCTTACCCAACAAGGTTTTTAGATTTATTCAGCAAACCCTATATAGCCAGGCAAGGTCTTTACTTCTAGATAGTCGGATAGAAAAATATTAAAGATTATGGTGAAATTTTGGCGCAGATTAACGGTATTTTTAATTTCTTGTTTATTGCTGATTTCCCTAACTGCTTGTGGTAATCCAGTTAGACGCAATCAAGTGGTCATATCGGTATTAAGTGACCCCAAAACCTTTAATGCTGTTTTATCGGCCGAATCCCCGAATATTTTTGGGTTAACCTACGAAGGACTATTAACAGAAAATCCCATTACTGGCAAAAAAGAACCAGTCTTAGCAGAATCTTGGACAATTTCCGATGATAATTTGAACATTATTTTTACTATGAGAGAGGGTTTAAAATGGTCAGATGGTCAACCCTTAACCGTTGATGATGTGGTTTTTACCTATAAAGACTTATATCTAAATCCTGATATTCCTAACAACTACCGCGATAGTTTAAGAATAGGATTAAAAAAAGAATTTCCAGTTATCACTAAACTAGATAATCGCCGAATCGAATTTAAACTACCCGAACCTTTTGCTCCTTTTTTAGATGCTGTCAGTTCACCGATTTTACCTAAACACGCTTTAGAAAAAACTATTCAGAAAAAAAGCCCCGATGGTAGGTTAGAATTTCTCTCCACTTGGGGGTTAGATACTCCTCCTGATAAAATTGTTTTTAATGGTGCTTATAAACTAAAAGAATATATCACGGGACAAAGGATTATTTTTGAGAATAACCCTTACTATTGGAAAAAAGATGACCAGGGACAACAATTACCCCATATAACTTCAGTAATTTGGGCAATTGTTGAATCTCAGGACACAACTTTACTACAATTTCGATCGGGAAGTTTAGATTCTATTGGGGTAACTCCCGAATTTTTCTCCCTCTTAAAAACTGAAGAAGAAAGAGGAAATTTCACGATTTTTAATGGGGGACCTGCCTACGGAACCCAATTTATCGGTTTTAATCTCAATCAAGGAAAACGCGACGGAAAACCCCTAGTAGAGCCAATTAAATCCAGGTGGTTTAATAACTTAAATTTCCGCCAAGCTATTGCCTACGGCATTAATCGTCAAAGAATGATTGATGATATCTATCGAGGATTGGGACAAGAACAAAATTCTTTTCTTTCTATCCAATCGCCTTTTTATGATAAAACCCTGAAAGGTTACGATTATAATCCCGAAAAAGCCAAAGAATTATTATTAGAGGCGGGATTTAAGTATAATAGTGATAATCTGCTAGTCGATGCTGATAATAATCCCGTTAGATTTAACCTGATTACTAACGCGGGTAACAAAATCCGGGAAGCAATTGGCGCACAAATTAAAAATGATTTAGCCGCAATAGGAATTCAAGTGGATTTTCAAGCGATCGCTTTTAGCAATTTAGTTGATAAACTAAGTAATAGTCTAGATTGGGAAGCGCATATTTTAGGTTTTACCGGCGATAATGAACCCCACGCCCCCAATATTTGGTATGTAGATGGAAATCTCCACGCTTTTAACCAACAACCTCAACCCGGCAGCCCTCCGATTCAAGGCTGGCAAGCGGCGGATTGGGAGAAAAAAATCGCCGATTTATACGTCAAAGGTTCCCAAGAATTAGACTTTGAGAAGCGCAAAGTTATCTATAATGAAATTCAACAACTTCAACAGGAATACGTCCCGTTTATTTATCTTGTCAATCCCCTCGCTTTGGGGGCTGTGCGTAACTGCTTTGAAGGAATACAATTCTCTGCCTTGGGTGGAGCATTCTGGAATCTAGAAGAATTAAAGAAAACCTGTGGAGGTGTTTAATGACTCATTTTGGTTTACTCTGTCCTACAACCTCTGGACATATTTATTCTCTCCTACCTTTAGGAAAAGAGTTACAAAAACGCGGTCATAAAGTTACCTGTTTTTTAACTCTTGATGGTGAAGAAATGGTGCAAGCAGCCGGCTTAGATTTTCAGGCAATTGCACCCGACCAATATCCGAAAGGCACATCAGCCAAAAGTTTAGCCGAAATTGGTCAATTACGGGGAACAGCCGCCGTCCGACGCACGGTAGAATTAGTAACTGATTCTACAGCGACCCTCTTTGAAACTATCCCTCAAGAGATGCGTCGCTTGGGAATTGATGCCCTAATTGTCGATCAAGTCTCCGCCTCAGGGGGTACAATCGCAGAAAAATTGGCTATTCCCTTTATCAGTTTTTGTTCGGCATTGGTTTTAAATCGCGATCCGCTTATTCCGCCCTTTATGACCAGTTGGGACTATAATCCCTCATTTATCGGGGTTATTCGCAATAAACTTGGCTATAAACTCCTTGACTCTCTGACTCGTCCTCTGAATGAGTTAATCAACCGGCAACGTCAAGAATGGGGGTTAATTCCCTATCAAAACATCAATCAACGCTATTCACCCATCGCCCAAATTAGCCAACAACCTGCCGAATTCGAGTTTCCTCGGCAAAATTTACCCGCTCACTTCCACTTTACCGGCCCCTTTCACGATTCCTCCACCAGAAAAACGATTCCTTTTCCCTACGAAAAATTAACCGGACAACCCTTGATTTATGCTTCCCTCGGTACAATTCAAACTCGCCTACAATCGACCTTTAATGCGATCGCCGAAGCCTGTGCCGATTTGCCGGTACAATTAGTCTTATCCTTGGGCAACACCGACTCTAACATTCAAATAACAACCAAAAACGCCCTAGTTGTTCCCTACGCTCCCCAATTAGAGCTTTTAACCAGAGCCTCTCTTACTATCACCCCCGCAGGCTTAAATACTACCCTAGAATCCCTAGCGCAAGCTGTACCGATGGTGGCCATTCCCATCGCTAACGACCAACCGGGGGTATCTGCTCGGATAAAATGGTCGGGGACAGGGGAAGTGATTCCGATTTCCCGTCTAGAAGCTCCCCGTTTACGAAAGGCGATTGAAAAGGTCTTATCCTTCCCCAGTTACCGAGAAAATGCCCTGAGAATGCAAAAAGCACTACAGAAGACTGGAGGAGTGAAAATGGCCGCCGATATCGTCGAAAAAGCCATTTCTACCGGCCAACCCGTCCTATCGGTATAATGGCTAGGGTCTGCTAAAAAAGTTTTTCCTGCGGACAGGGTGTCGGGTGTCGGGTTTTAAAAACGTTATCGAAAACAATTGACAAAAATCGCCCTTTATAACCCGTCCATGGCCTAACACAAACCGAAGAACTATAAAGATTAGATTGAACATTTCTGTGATTTCTGTCTAACGAAGCGCTCTGCGGCAAATTTGTCCGACGGCAGCACCTTGTTATGCCTTTGTAGCTAATTGTTCATAGCCAAGTAGTATAGATGGACTAAATGACTCGAACTGCCACCTTGGTAATCTTTGAGGGTCTGCCTTATAAGCTTCCATCAGTTCACTTAGATCTGATGGTTTATCTATGCCTAGAATACATTTAACTTTTTCAAAGTATGACTTTGATGACGACCTTGCAAATACTTCAAACGCACTGTGAAACTGGCCAACATACAGTAATGTGTGTGGAACCCAACGAGAATAAAAGTCGGCTTGCTGTATTTCAGCCCGCATAAACAATATAAAATCAGCCTGCATTAGGTAACGAAATTCTATGCCAGAGTGTTTACTTCTTTGCTTAAGCAGATCCGCATGAACAGATAAACGTCCTAGCTTTAATCTACTATTTCGACGGTCTAAAGAACGCAAGCCATCTCGGAAAGCCTCATATCCAACCATTACATCTTTTCCATAATCGGATCTTCCGTTCACATAGTATTGATTCGTCAACAGTAGGTTAACTTCTGCAAACCTTTCATGCTTTGTGAAAATGGCAACCACATATAAGAAAAGCTCGTGAATAATAAATTTGAAATTATCGAAGTCCCATTCCCCCCAACTGTTAACATTCTCCCTCCTACTCATATATGGGATCAAATCTTCAAAAAAGCGATGAACTTTGAGGACATTTTCTTCTGTTGGTGCATATTGCGCGAGAGTGATAAACAAAGTAATTGCTTCGTTTCTATAAGGAATAAATTTTTCTATATTATCAATAACCTGATCGTCAAATTCACCTTCCTTTTCGGTGATTCTGAACTTTTCAAGATTACTAACAAAAGTAGACAAATACTCATCTAACGCCCCCGATGCAAATGGCTTGTTTTCTTTGATAGCAGATATAGCCCTTTTGTGCACTGCCGAAGTACCCAGAGATATTCCATCTGATTCATCCAGAAAAGATGGCCGCTTACCTATCTCAGGCCTCGTATAAAGGGGTTTGTCATATATCCAACGCAATAACTTTTCAAAATTATCTGCATTGTTATCGGGTTCGCTTAAATCGATATATATTCGCGATTTATAGTATGTTGGCAGATATGCTTTACCTTCTGAATCTCTCTCAGCAATTATGGCTACAAATTTTCCTTGTTCCTGGTTTTCATAAACTTCACGTGAGATGATTTGAGTTTCAGTGCCTACACCGCCGGATCGATCATCTGCCTTTGAAGCGTAAACCTCGTCACATATGATGGCCACCTTGGTTATCTGTGGGTCTGTAACCATCTTTTCCATGAAAGCAAAGGAATCATGCCCTTCTTTAAGATCCCATTTATCAAGAATAACATGAACACCCGATTGGGTCAGGTCTTCAGCTAAATCAATTACCCACTGTTCATGTGTTGGGTTAGACCAGCTATAAGAAATAAATAACTTAGGGTTTTTCATCTATTCGTAAATCCTTAATAAGTCCAACTATTAATTATACAAAAACTTTCTCGATAACAATCCTCAGAGTAACGATATGTAAAAACTCTCGGCATATCACCCCATTTTAGGGCCATCGCCGGAACTTTTCCCCATATCATAACCAAAAGCGTATTAGCCAGATTAAACAAACTCTTTTAAGTAGATTCCTAACAACAAGCTGCAATAAAATAGACTTTTCGGGAAGTCTAGCACGAATTGCTTCAGTCCACCCCACAATTACCTAATTTTCGGGGAAAAAGTGCCTAAATTTTCCCCTCGATCGCTATTATGTCTGGCACTTTTTCAGGTCAAAAAAATCTAAAAATCTTAGCCAACAAGGTTTTTAGATTTATTCAGCCAACCCTAAGTTAAATTTTGAGTTGATCGATTAAATCGCGCATAATTTTGGCCGAATTATGTAACTGTTCCGTTTCTCTGGGACTAAGAGCAAGATTCAGGGTTTTAATCACTCCTTTCTCATTAACCACCGAGGGAATACTTAAACACACATCTTTGAGACCGTATTGACCATCGAGGAGAGTGCTAATAGTGAGAATTCTTTCTTGGGAACGTAAAATCGCTTTAACGATATCCGTGGTAGCTAAACCGATCGCATAGCTAGTATAACCCTTGCGTTTGATAATTTCATAGGCGGCGTTTTTAACCTGAAGAAAAATTTCTGTTAAGCTTTCTTGGTCGGTTGCGCTTAAATCCTGCCAATCTCCTTCGAGTAACCTTGCTCCTCCGATATTAGCCGAACTCCACACAGCAAGCTCACTATCCCCGTGTTCACCGATAATATAAGCGTGGACGTTACGCGCATCTACATGGAGTTGGGTGGATAAAAGAGAGCGTAAACGGGCAGAATCTAACACCGTACCCGAACCAATCACCCTAGAAGGCGGAAAATTGGTGATTTTCAGGGTAACATAGGTCATGATATCGACGGGATTACTCACCACCAAAATCAAAGCACTGGGGCAGTAAACAGCCACATCCTCCAGAATACGGCGAAAAATCGCCACATTTCGCTCAAGGAGATGTAATCTGGTTTCTCCCTCTTTTTGGGCGGCACCAGCAGTAATAATCACCACATCGGCATTTTGTCCCACATCGGCCACGGTTCCCATTTTCAAGTCTGTGGGTTCAATAAAAGGCATTCCGTGCCTTAAATCCATCACTTCCCCTTCGACTTTATCCGTGGCGATATCTTGCAGAATTAATTCATCAAAACAGTCTTGAATTAACATCGAGTAAGCGCAGGCCATCCCCACCTGACCAACACCGATAATCACCCCCTTGCGAGGACGCAGAGGTGCGGGTTTTTCAGCGTAGGGATTGGGAGTAAATATTTTATCTAGCATAGATTTTGGCAGTTATTGGCTCGGTAAGCTCATTTTAAGGGGAAATGGTTAATATCAGGTAAAAAGAGACTATCAAGAGATTTTGAGGACGTTATCGGCCATTTTTTTCTGGTCAGTGGTCGGACAAATTTCTTGTCTTTATTCCCTGACCCCTAGTTTAAGAGAATTGAGGGCTGCTGACAGCTTCAGGCTATATCCTAAAATTAGGGATAAAGTGACAGTAGGAGGCGAACCGATGATCTATCACATCACTACAGAAAGAGGTTGGCAAATAGCTCGTGAAATGGGGGAATATCGGGCGTATTCCCTAAAAAATGAGGGATTTATCCATTGCTCCACCTTAGAACAAATTCCGAAAGTTGTGGCCGCTTTTTATCAAAATCAGCCAGATTTGCTGGTTTTAGCCATTTCTCTCGAACAATTGCAGTCCCCGGTTAAATGGGAGCAGCCCCAACATCCTAACCCAGAAAATGCCACTCTAGAGCTAGAAAAAGAGACCTTTCCCCATATTTACGGTGCTATCAACCTAGAATCGGTAGTTTTTGTCAAACCCTTACAGGAGTTGCTCAATTCCTAGAACTAAATCATCTAACTCTTGGTAATCGGGGAGAGTAGTATCGATGCTCAACCCGCGCCGAATCACGAGGCGATCCCACTGTGGTCGCGATAATAGCTCGCTAAAGTATCGCGCCTTGAAAATTAACAAATTTGCCTCTAGACCCGTCTTAATGCGCCCTAAATGGGGCAATCCGAGCAGATTTGCTGGGGTGAGGGTGACACTATTTACCCAGTCAGCGTAGGGTGTGTCGAGATGGGCAATCCGCACCGCTTGGGTAAAGACTTCTAAACCATCGTGATCCCCAAAACCATAGAAGGGATCGCGACAGTTATCGCTGGCAAAAGCAACCGGAATTCCCGCTTTTTTCATCTCTTTTATCTTAGTTGTCCCGCGCCAAAAGGGGGTTTTTTCCTCTTGACGATCCTGTAGGTAGAGATTGCACATCGGCAAGCTAACGATAGCAATGCCCGCATTTTTGACTAAATTTAGGGTTTCTTGGATTATTTCAGGGGATTGTACCGCTAAACTGCAACAGTGACCACAGATGATTTGTCCAGAAAATTGCTCTTTGATGGCAGTACGCGCGATCGCTGCTAAACAGGTAGAATCGGAATCGCCGTTTTCATCCAGATGAAAATCGAGATTTAAACCCCTTTCTTGGGCTAATTTGAAGGTAATATCAATTTGTGCCTGTAAATCTGGATTTGTGTAGGCTACTCCCCCTAATATGCCTCCAAATTCGGCAATTTTATCGGCTAAGGCCGCTCCCTCGGAGGTTTGATAGTAGTCAAGGGAAACTAGAGAAACCGCTTGCAGGGTGATTTTACTGGCCCATTGTCGTTGCAATTCTGCCAAAGCGGTTAAGCTAATCTGTGCCTGTTGACCAAAAGAGTCGATATGAGTGCGAATAGCGGCAGTTCCGTGGGCATAACTGCATTTAACGCCGAATTCCATGCGACGATACACATCCTCTAAGCGCCACTCCCGTCGGGAATCCTCTAGGGCCATTTTTAAGGCACTGTCAAAAGTGCCATCACGGTTAGGACAGCGATGCCAACTATGACCTTTATCGAGATGGGTGTGCATATCGACAAAGCAAGGAAAAACAATCTTTTTTTTGAGGTCGATGACGGGAATATTATCTTCGGGGGGGATTGTTGAGGTAATGCGATTAATGTTACCGTCATTAATTTCCAGATTAACTAAGGTTAATCCCTCGGCGGTTTGGGGAGAAAACCCCTCATTTTCTAGCAGGGAAACGGGAATATGAGCATTTTTGAGCCAGTAGCGCTCGCTTGAGGGAATCATAAGACCTCTGGTAAAAATCAAAAATTGTTGTTAGGGTTAGGAGTCGGTCGTCGGTCGTCAGGAGAATTAAGAATGAATAATAATCAATTATGCGGTATTAAGTAAGGAGTGTTAAATGGCATTAACAGTGCTATCTTTTCCCTGATTACTGATCACTGATTACTGATTACTGATAAACCGGCAGACGCGCCTTTAATTCCCAGCCATAAACTGCTAAAAATTCCTTTAATTTATCGGGGTGTAAATGGAGGTAATCGGGATTAACTTCATCGATAATGCCAATACCGCCTAAATCCCGCGCTCCTGCCGCTAAACAATCCAAAAGAAAAAGAGGATCGGGTACTAAATTCGGGGGAATTTGAATGACAATATCTGGGGGCAAAATTTCCCTAGCTTGTCTAACCAGATCGGGTAATTTTTGCAGATCAAAAGGATTATTTTGCCACTGTTCTCTTTTGCCCGGATTGTAGGGTTGTAGGATCACTTCTTGAATATGTCCCCAACGTTGATGAATAGCGGCAATAGTTTCTAAGGTTACTAAGCGATCGCATTCTGTTTCACCAATTCCTAATAATAACCCCGTGGTAAAAGGAATTCCTAATTCTCCCGCCCATTGTAACTGCTCTAATCGCAAGGATGGCACTTTACTGGGGGCATGACGATGGACAGTATCTAATAAAGTCACCGTCATTTGTTCTAACATTATGCCCATAGATAGATTGACATTTTTTAGTTTTTCCATCTCAGCCAAAGTTAAAATTCCCGCATTGGTATGGGGATAAAAACCCATATTTAAAGCCAATTCTCCCAAATTATAAATATGCCGAAACCATAACTCTCGATTGGCTGCTAAAGGATGAACTTCGCCGCTAAGAATTAAAATTTCCGTAATTTCCGAACCCTGCAAAGCAGTTAAAATCTCTTTTGCCTTGTCTAGACTTAACCAGCCATCAGTGCCTAAATCCCTGCGAAAATTACAATAACTGCAACGATTGAAACACTCGTAGGTAGGTACAAGGGTATGAGAGGGACTATAGGTGACAATTCTTGACATTTTTTTCGGGATTGCAGTTCATTACGAGCATTCAAGGGCGAGAAAATTTGCTATCGTGGGGAGAATTGCTGTTTTATTCACCTAAAAACGCTCTCCCTTTTCGTTTCCTCCTATGATTTTCGATCCTGCCAGTCTTCCCTCCCATCGTCAAACGATTCGTCCGATTAGCGCCACGGCTCTGCACGGAATTGTATTTCAAGATGACAAATTAATCGCTATCGACGCAAAAAACGGCTATTTATACCAAATTGCCCTCGATAATGGTCATACAAGCGTACTTAATTCCCATCGCTGGCAAGAATTCGTCGGGACGACGGGATTGGCAATCGATGATCAAAATCACCTCTGGTTTACTACCCGCGAAAATCTCTACTGCTGCACTCTCGAAGATTTTACCCCGAAATTTTTTACCCGTCTTCCCTACACCGCTAACGGAGTCGCCGTAACTGGTAACACAATTTATGTCACTTGTCAACGTTCTGGACAAATCTTTATATTTGATCGCCAATCGGGACAGGAAATTACTCGTTTGTACGCGCCTGGTATCGGCATCGAAAATATCACCATTCGCGGGGAAGAACTTTGGTTAACGGATACCCTAGAACAAACGGTTTACTGTCTTGATCGCGCCACGGGAGAACAGCTTTTTAGCATGATAACTCCTTTTGAATCGCCGACGGGATTAGCATTTTATCGCGATGCGAACAGTGGCAAGGATATCCTATATGTGGCCTATGCTTTCCAGGAACCCTTTATCCGCGATAATCCCAATTCCGAACAGGTTTACGAACTTAGTTATCGTCCGCGTACTTTTGTCCATCCTCTATATTTTCACTACGATCCCGCTAAAAAATACGCCCTTTCTAACGGTTATCTGATTGAATTATCCTACGTCGAGGAATTGGAACCTCTATATAATATCGAACTAAAAGATGTGGAATGGCGCATCGCTTTACCCTTAGAAACACCACGGCAAAAAATTCGCAGCGTCGAAGCGGTGGGATTGCCTTTTATTGAAGAAATTCAAGACGGGCAGCGGGTGGCAGTATTTAAGTTCGAGCAAATAACCGGCAAACAACGTCATATTTTTGGGTGGAAAGTAGTCTTAGAAGTATGGGGAATTAAATACCAAATTACTCCCCAAGATTGCGAAGATTTACCCCCCTTACCCGCCGATTTTCCCGATCGCTATTTGATCGATAATGATGATCTGGCCATGAATACAGAAATTATCCTCAATGCTGCCGAAGAAGCGATCGGTCGGGAAACCAATCTCCTCAGAAAAGTTTATAGTATTCGTAACTACGTCTATGATCAGCTTTCCTACGGCATCAAACCCAACATCGACACCCCCGATATTGCCCTGCGGCGCGGAGTGGGTTCCTGTGGCGAATATGTGGGTTTATTATTGGCTTTGTGTCGTCTCAATGGTATTGCCTGTCGCACAGTAGGACGTTATAAATGCCCACCCCATCCCCTCGAACGTAATTTACCCCTCGAACCGGATTACAATCACGTCTGGATGGAATTTTATCTGCCCTCTATCGGTTGGGTTCCCATGGAGTCCAATCCCGATGATATTTTTGAAGGCGGTCCCTATCCCAATCGTTTCTTTATGGGTTTAGCTTGGTATCACACGGAAATTGCCAAAGATATCCCCTTTGAACGAATGCTCAGTGAAGGACAACCGGTGTTAAAAACCCAAGTTCCCATCGGCGATTTAGCGATTAATCACGTTCAATTCGTCATTCTTGAGGAATTAGCCCCAAAAGACTAGAATTCTGAGCCATCATCTAGGATGCCCATTTCTCTATCTCTTTCTTCTTTGAGTTCTTTGACCATTTGCAAACCCGCGCCCACACAGAAGCCCAGGGCTGCCCCGGCACCGGCAAAATAACGTCCATAGATGATTTGATAGTTATAGGGATTTTTATAGTTGACTTGGCTGGGATTGCGTTCAATGCGGCTAATGCCATAACCGATACCTGCCCCGACTAAAGCGGTAACAAGGCCTGAAAATAGAACTAGACGAAAGTTCATGATCTTATCTCCCGATGGACTCTGACTTTAGATTATCGCTGAAAGTTAGTTAATGGCAAGCGATCGCAATAATTCGTTATCAAGTGAACCAAATCGCCCACAAAGCTAGAACTGTGGATAGGAAACCATAGGATTTATCGAATCGTCAAAAAACCAATCTTTCCCTATAGGTAGTTATTGGTAAAAGTTAAGGTGATTTATCTATTACCAGACTTTTTTTACTCCTGTAGGTAAACCAACTCGCATAAAAAATCTAGCGAAAGCTTGAGATAAATGTTCACGATAGGGAGGACGTAAACGAAGTCTAGATTGCTGTTTATTTTGCAAGAAGGATTCCAAAAAAGTCCTCGGTAAAGTGTACACATCATGAAAATCAACTATTCGATGAGTTAATTTTAGGTCGCCGATTTCTCCTTCGTTGAGCATAGAAAGATTCCATATATAACCATTTTTAATATCATCACAATATCTCCCCCACGCCTTGGCCGTAGGATTTTGTTTCATATTGTTCATTGTCTGTTCCCAATATTCTTGATATTGGCTGAGAGCAAAGTGAGGGCAAAGGATGACATTATTGACTTTCTTGTTTTCTAAGTCGCAGCCTTGGGTGATAACAACCAGATCAATCTCAGCTACTTCCACTAAGGATCGAAGTGTTTCAATTTCTGTTTGATTGCTTACCTCAACAGATTTAGAAGCCCAACGAACCACAGGACAATTAAGAATAATATCCCCTTGGCTTAACTCAAAATTTGCATCTACCGCCTCATACCAAAGGTCATTAGTTATCATCTTCGAGTCGATAATTATCAATTACAACACAAGGTTTCCAAGTGGGTGTTTCCTGAGATTTAATATTCACTTCTTCAGAAAATAAGATTTTCGGTTGATGAGAAACTACAAAAACTCCTCTACAATCCAGTTCATCATCATCATCTTCTGCTGCGTCTATCCGGCAAGATTCTGATGATAAAACTGTAGGTAATTTTACCACTTCTATTAGGGGTGGTTGTTCGTAGGAGGGTAATTGTTTACTGTCTGTTTCCACTTTCACGTTAACTGCCTCGTTGACTAAGTTGGGCGATTAATTAGGTTATACCTCAATATCTAGACTAACTCAAGGCGGCGGGCTGATTTGCTCACACTTTACATCCCGTAAAATGGTAGCACTTGGGGCTAGTGGGGAGGTTTTTCCGCTACCAGCTAAATTGAGAATATCAGGGGCATTGATGCCTAAAGGGAGAGAAAATGTATTAGGCTAAAAACTAAACTATTTTGGCAAGATTTCTTTGAAGACCTCCTCAGCCTACTTATTGGTTTTCCACGGTAGTCGCGATCCGCGTCCAGCCATGGCGGTGACACGATTAGCAGCCTTAGTTCAAGAAAAAATTAGTCAACCCGCCGAAAGATTAGCGAGTAAATCGGAGTTTAGCCCATCTCTAGCGGTTCTAGAAGCAGATAATCGGGTATTAGTAGGGACTGCCGCCCTAGAATTAGTGATAACACCTCTCCATCAACAAATAGAAGCTTTTGCCCAACAAGCACAAAGCCAAGGATGTAGCCGGTTGCAGATTATCCCCCTGTTTCTCCTGTCGGGGGTTCACGTTAAAGAAGATATTCCCGCGGCCGTGGCCAAAGTGCGATCGCCAATTAAGCTAGAGTTAAAGCCCCATTTAGGCAGTTATCAGGGCATAAAATCGCTGTTATCCCGACAATTTGCCGATTTAAGCCCCCAAGACCGCATTTTACTGTCCCACGGTAGTCGTCGCCCCGGGGGTAATCGGGAAGTGGAAAATCTAGCGGCGTTTTCTGGGGCAATTACAGCTTATTGGTCGATAGAACCGAGTTTATCCCAACAAATCGAGAGTTTAATTGCTAAAGGTAGCCAAAAAATCGCTATACTGCCCTATTTCCTCTTTACTGGTGGAATTACGGCTGCGATCGAAGCCCAAGTTTTTGAACTATCACAAAAGCATCCAAATGTCAATATATTTTTAGGTAAATCTTTGGGGGCGACGGGGGAATTAGCCGAGATTATTGTTGAGGAAGGATGTGGATGAAGCGGGCAGCGATCGCTTTGGGCGGTAATTTAGGGGATTCAGCGACAATTTTAGGGCAAGCTTTAGGGGAATTAGAGCGAGTCAAAGGAATTAAACTAGAAGCTCATTCCCAATGGTATCAAACCGCGGCCGTCGGCCCTCCTCAGCCCGATTATCTCAACGGTTGCGCCATTGTGCAAGTGGATTTATCGCCCTTAGATTTACTGCATAAATTATTAGAAATCGAGCAGTTATTCGGGAGAGTCCGACGGGAAAGATGGGGACCGCGTACCCTCGATTTAGACTTAATATTTTATGAGGACCTGATCTTAGAAACGCCCGAATTACAGATACCCCATCCCCGCTGCCGAGAACGGGCCTTCGTGCTGCTTCCCCTGGCGGAAATTGCCCCCGATTGGCGAGATCCCGTCACTGGAAAAACTATCCTTCAGCTATTGGGCCGATTGGGATTGGCGGAGTAGGATGTTAGGTGTTAGGGTTTTAGTGGAAAACTTCGCTAATTTCTTTTCACTGATTACTGAAAAGTCTTCCCCTGGCCCCAGATAACCTCATCTCAGTTACCGCCCCGAAACTCTACAATAAAGGCAGCAGCATCAATAAACAGTTAAAAAATCAACCGTGACCAAGACCCCATCCCTCCAGGAAACTCATTACAATCAGGCTAAGGCTAGTTTACAACAGGCCTTAACTTGGTATGCCAGTTTTCGCCGCCATTGGAATTATCCCCCCGATCCCCAACTTCAGGCCGCCGTTAAACAGGATTTGCAGTCCTTAAAATCGGCCTTGGATAAACTGGATGAAACGGTGATTCGGGTGGCAGCCTTCGGGTTAGTCAGTCGCGGTAAATCCTCGGTGGTCAACGCTTTAGTCGGTCAAAAAGTCCTGACAACCGGCCCCCTGCACGGGGTGACACGCTGGCCGCGATCGGTGCGTTGGACACCAGCCACGGGTAAAATTCAGATAGAATTAATCGATACCCCCGGATTGGATGAGATTGAAGGGGAAGCGCGGGCGAATATGGCCAGAGAAGTCGCTAAAAGTGCCGATTTGATTTTATTTATCGTCGCTGGGGATATTACCCGCACTGAATACGAGGCCTTAGGCGAATTGCGCCAGGCGAAAAAACCGATTATTTTGGTGTTTAATAAGATTGATCTTTATCCGGAGGCCGATCGCCGTCAGATTTTTCAGCAGTTACAGAGATTAGGAACCAATCGGGACGAAAAAACGTTAGAAGATTTGTTAACTAGCGATGAGATAGTTATGGTAGCCGCCGAACCGCAACCGATTCCCGTCCGGGTGGAATACCCCGATGGGCGCGTGGTGACTGAGTGGGAAACCCCTCCCCCCCAAATTGAGGAGCTGCAAGATAAACTCTTAACGATTTTAAATCGGGAAGGGCGATCGCTGTTAGCCCTCAATGCTTTAGTGCAAGGGCAAGAAGCGGAGGAAAATATCGCTAGAAAAACCCTGGAACTCCGGGACAGTCAAGCGGAGGAAATTATCTGGCAATACGCGAAATATAAGGCTTTAGCGATTGCGGCTAATCCGATCGCTATTTTAGACCTCCTAGGGGCTTCAATCGTCGATTTGACTCTAGTTCGGGCTTTAGCTCGTTTGTACGGCCTGCCAATTACCAGTCACCAAGCTGGTCAACTCTGGCGGACGCTACTTTTGAGTAGTGGGGGGTTGCTGGTGGGGGAAATCCTCGGCAGTGTGATTATCGGTTTGGGCAAAACGGCAGCGGCAGCGACGAGTATTTTTGAAAATCCCACCTCTTTAACCCTCTACGGTAGCACCGCTCTCCTACAGGGAGCAATTGCCGCTTATGGAACCTATATCATCGGGAAAGCCGCTAAAATCTATTTAGAACGCGGTTGTAGTTGGGGGGCATCCGGACCGAGTACGGTGATCAATCAAATTCTCGCTCAAGTTCATCCGCAAACTATCTTATATCGTTTACGTATAGAACTAGAACGGTGATTTTAAAGTAAAAAGGAAAAAAGGCAACAGTTATCAATTAAATATTTCCTACTGACTACTGATGACCGACTCCTAATTTTAGAAACTTAATTTTTGACAACGACCACTAGCTAGAAATATTGAGAGAAAATCATGTCTGCTGCCCATAATTCCTATATTCCCGTTCCCGTTTCTCGCCAAAAAAGCCAAGGCAGTCAACCTCGTCCCCAGTCACCAGTAAATCAGACGACCCCAACGGTAAAACCGACGACTAAATCGGTGGCGAGAGTTCCCGTGGTTCCGACACAAAAACAATTAGCCTCGCGTCAATTACGTTTCCTTTGCCTCCTAGAAAGAATAGTGGCCGTGATTACTTTTTGTCTGTTGGGTTCGACTCTGGGAATATATGCTTGGACGGTATATATTCCCAAGGTTTGGGACAAAGAATTTGGTAAACTGGAAACACTGCAACGTCACGAGCGCAATCTTTTGGCCACCAATGAAACCCTTAAACATCAACTAGCTCAACAAGCAGAAAAACCCGAAACCGGATTAACTCATCCCCAACCCTTCCAGACTATCTTTTTACAGCGTAAATCTGCCCCAAACCTGAAACCTGCCCCCGCTTCTCAACCCCAATCTACCGTCAATTCTCGACCGAGAAGTGCCTATTAACAGTTATCAGTTAACAGTTATCAGTTATCAGTGGGTAAGTTAACAGTAATCAGATGTGAGTTTTTAAGTGTGCAGTATTAAATAGAAGTTTCCTACTGTCTTTTTACTGATCACTGATTACTCTGTTTACTGATCACTGTTTACTGATCACTGATCACTGATCACTGAAAGATACTTCTCATGACTGACACAAAAAGACCCCGATTTAGAAGCAAAGAAACTCGATCGCCCTCTGGCAGGGTCCGGGACAGAAAGTCCTATTTAAACGCCAAAAAACAGCAACAACAGTTAAAAAAATTGCCTTTGAGTAATGGGCGATTAGTGGCGGTGTGGTTGATTTTAGTCATGGGTATTTTGGGGTTAGCTTGGCGACTGTATCAGTTGCAAATAGTACAAGGGCAAGAATTGCAAAAAAGAGCCAGACAACAGCAAACTACCAGTATTAGACCCTATATTCCCCGACGGGCGATCGTCGATAGTAATGGTAATGTTTTGGCGACCGATCGCTTGATTTATACTCTTTATGTACACCCAAAACTGTTTGCTATTCCCCCGGCAGAAGTGGCTGATAAATTAGCTCCTTTATTAAATATTCCTACTAATCAACTGATTCAAAGATTTAAAGAAAAAGAAACAGGAATTCGTTTAGCCAATCAATTAACCGAATCCGTGGCTAGGGGCTTAAAACAATTATCTCTTGACGGTGTAGAATTAGAGGAAAAATACGCTCGTTATTATCCCCAAGACGATGTGGCTGCCGACGTGATTGGCTATGTAGATAAAGAACATCGTGGCCAAGCAGGACTAGAGCGAGGTTCCAGTCAGTTATTAGAAAGAGATCCTTTTTCTGTCAATACAAGACGCATGGGAGACGGGCGAATCTTACCAGCTTTTGTCCCCGATGGTGTCTTTCAATTTGATGAATTACAGTTAGAAGTAACCCTCGATTTAAAACTACAAAGAGCCGCTCGCACAGCCCTACGAGAACAGCTAAAAAAATTTAATGCTAAACGAGGGGCTGTCATCGTCATGGACTCCCTTGATGGTTCTCTTTTAGCCCTAGTTTGTGAGCCAACTTTTAACCCCAACGAATACTATAAAGCCAATGTGGCTCTATTTAAAAATTGGACCGTAGCCGATCAGTACGAACCGGGGTCAACTTTTAAACCAATTATTGTCGCCCTGGCCATGGAAGCGGGGGCAATTAAAGCTAATACGGTAGTCAATGATCCGGGGGCAATTACTGTCGGTCCCTGGACCATTAAAAATGCCTCTAAACAGGGTTATGGGGCGCTAGATATGGCCCGAGTTCTGCAAACCTCTAGTAACGTCGCCATGGTGCAAATTGCCCAAAAAATGGGGCGAGTTGATTTCTATAAAAGTTTATTAGGATTGGAAATAAATCAAAGGGTTGGCGTAGATTTACCCGGAGAAGTGGCAGGATATCTCAAACCCGAACAAGAATTTCTGGATAATGCCATTGAATCGGCCACCGCTTCCTTTGGTCAAGGTTTATCCCTAACGCCTTTAAAATTAGTACAATTGCACGGTGCGCTGGCTAATGGTGGCACCCTGGTGACTCCCCATGTGATCAAAGGATTAGCCGACGACCGCGGCCGTTTGCACTGGCAGCCCGATTATCCCAGCAAAAAAGTCTTTTCTCCCACCGTGGCCCGGCAAGTGGTGGAAATGATGGAAACCGTCGTCAGCAAGGGGACGGGGGTAGCAGCCCAAATCCCCGGTTATCGCATCGGAGGTAAAACGGGAACCGCACAAAAAGCTAGTCCGACGGGGGGTTATCTACCTAACGCCAAAATTACCAGTTTTGTCGCGATTTTACCGATCGAATCGCCCCGTTATGTGGTTTTGGTGGTGGTGGATGAACCCAAGGGTGCCAATACTTTTGGCTCCACTGTTGCCGCTCCCGTGGCAAAAACGGTGATGAATACGCTCATTTCCCTCAAAGGTATCCCCCCCACCTCCAAGGTGGTTCCGGCGGGTTCTACGACCAATAAACCCCCGCGCCACGATTAATTTAAGTGTTGGGGAGAAAAGCCGCTAAATTGTCCGGTAACTCCCATTCTACATGGGGTTTAACTATTTTGGGCGTTGCCGATTTCAGAGCCGATTGGGGAGTCGGTGGTCGGTCAAAGAGGCACGCTCTAACGTGGTAAACAGCCTCAACTCCGGCCAGTATTGGAATGGGTGTAGGGGTTCCAAGTTCCTAACTCCTGGGAGGAACGGCCACAGAGATAAGATGGATTAGTGTTTATTTCAAGACGTTTAGACTTATTTATAGCGGTTCTCGTATCTGTGCGGCACACTTAAACCTTTGCCGATTAAGCTGTTCAGGATCGGAAATGTACCTCTTCTGAATCAGAAACGCTATAGTCAATTTTTTGAAGATAAGGGAATCGAGCAATAGACCTCGACCTAATATTATCTCAAGACCAAAAGTCTTTCTAGTTAAGGAATATACCCGAATAAAAATTATTTTAATTGCCTCATATTTTTTCAGTGAAATTGAATTAGCAACGATAGATATACATTACAGCTATAGAACTATTTGATTAGTACGCAGACGAAAAGCAAGCTGTGACTGGGTTATAATTTTTGGAGATGTCTAATTATTGGGAGAAGAAATAAAAACCGATTATATCAATGATGATATAGTCGGGAGAGTCATGGATGAATTCAGAAGTGTTGAATGATAGCTTCATAAAGTAAAAAAGCGACTATCACATCACATTCTAGTCACACCTAACTGATAATTGTTATTATCATGATGCTAAACTCCTTTGGGGGAATTGTCAAAACAATCTTAAGAAGTTTGAGAGGGTTAGGGATATCTCTCCGGAAGATTTATTGCGGGAATCAGTGGCAGTAAAGCTTCATACCCCTAATTGGGGTCAATTAAGCACCTGAGCAAAATTAATTGCATATCTAAGCCGTCTTCCGTCTCGACTAGGAAATTAATTTTGCACGACTACTCATCGTTTTTGTTGTAACTTTGAAGCGATTCCCAACAGTCCGAAACCTAGCAATCCTAATATCGCGGAAGGTTCGGGAATGGAAGAAGCGTCAAGGGTTACATTATCGAAATTCGTCTGAGCTCCCGATGAGACCAGAAAAATTTTTAACTACTGACCGATGAGCGGACCGCTGCTACCACTGGTATAGCTAACGGTGACACGTTCGAAAGTTCCGGGATCGGGAGTAACACTGTTAAAGCCTAGCTCCGTAGTTCCGGCTATAAGTCTGATCCTGTAGTTTGGAAAGGTAAGAGATTTTCTGCGTCCGACATCCACGCCCAAAGTATATCGCGTGTTCGGTTGCAAAACTGCGGAAAGTGCCTGGGCGATAGTTCCCCCGTTATTGTAGGCTACTTGATTTCCATCAGGAACCGGTTGTAGACCGTAAAAAAAATCACGGCCAGTAAGATTTTGAGATTTGGTTGGATCAAGAACCCCCTGATACGCACCATTTGAGGGATGTAACGACCAGCCGATGATGCTATTAATGCTATAATACCCATCCGACTGTACGGGAGCAATCGGGGATTCAAAGCTATGATTCAATATGGGAATAGATGCAGCCCTAACTTGCCCCTGCGGAACAATCATCAAACAAGAAGATGCGAGCGCTATTTTGAATAATCCTAGCTTATCGCAACCAGCAAAAGAAATTAATTTCGCTAATACTTTTTGATTCATAGCCTCTATACTCCAAAGGAAGACATTCTAGATTAATCATAGCAACACCTCAAAATTTCAGCAACACCAAGCCCTGATAAATCCGTCTTTAGAGTTAATTTTGACTCTCGGTCTAATCTGCCTGTCTTTCTTGCTGTGACTCGCTTATAAGTTTTTGGGGATGTCTATTGATTGACCATAGAAATACTTAAGAATACTACATAGATTGAACGTTTAGGCTCCACACCGAAGAGATTATACTAGAAACGGGCCATAGCCTGTCAAGAGTAATGTTCCAAGAACTCGAAGCTATATTTGATGGGACAGTGCTTCAAACCGATGTTCCCTTAGAGCTAACGGTGGGTACGAGGGTAGGAATTCTTGTTGAGAGCGCATTGCCCAATGAAGTCAAACCGCCTAAAATGTTTCTTAAAACTGCCCGGTTTCTAAAATAGGGTGAGCTTGATTAGTCGGGGAAAATTGACCAATATTTGTATGGGGAGTTACCAACTAATGCTTACTTCTCTTAATCGCATTTTCTCGCCTATAGTATCCAGCGTTTTGATTACCATAATTATCTCCAGTTGTCAAGGTGCAAATGTATTAACTTCGGCGAATAATTCCCAGACAAATCAATGGCAAAAAGTGACCGTAATCGAGGGTTTAGAGCATCCCTGGTCGATGGTTTGGCTACCTAACGGGGAAATCCTGATCACAGAGCGTCCCGGTCGTTTAAGAGTGGTTAGAGAGGGCAAATTAGAACCAAAAGCCATCGCTGGAGTTCCCGAAGTTTTTGCCGTCGGACAAGGAGGATTGCTCGATGTGGCAATTCATCCCCAATTTGCCCAAAATCGCTGGATTTATCTAACTTATGCCCACGGAGACCAGGAGGCTAATCGTACCCGCGTCGCTCGTGCGGTTTATGATGGTGCAAGTTTGCGAGATGTGCGGGTTATTTTTGAAGTTTCCCAGGCAAAAACTGGCTCTCAACACTTCGGTTCGCGGTTATTATGGCTACCGGATGGCACTTTATTGGTAGCGATTGGGGACGGGGGCAATCCTCCCCTACAATTAGCGGGGGATTTAATTAGAAAACAGGCACAAAATCGGCAAAGTCATTTAGGTAAAATTATTCGCATCAATGACGACGGTTCTCTACCTAAAGATAATCCTTTTGCGGGTTCTAAAATTTGGAGTTATGGTCATCGGAATATTCAAGGAATCAGCTTTGATCCGATGACTAAAAGAGTCTGGGCAACAGAACACGGAGCGAAAGGAGGGGATGAATTAAATTTAATTGAAAAGGGTAAAAATTATGGTTGGCCAATGGTTTCTACCAGTCAAGAGTACGGCACTAATACCCCAGTTTCCAACGAAGAATCGCGCCCCGGTCTGATCGATCCGAAAACAATTTGGACACCTGCGATCGCTCCTTCGGGATTGGTCTTTTATACCGGTAATCGCTTTCCTAATTGGCAGGGAAATTTATTCGCCGGTGGTTTAGTTTCCAGGGATATTCGCCGTCTGTCAGTGGATAAATCGGGTAAAATTATCAATCAAGAAGCGATTCCCATCGGTCAGAGGGTGCGGGATGTGCGTCAAAGTCCCGACGGATTTTTATACCTGCTCACCGATGAAGGTAACGGTCAATTAATTCGCCTTGAACCGCCATCTAATTTGTAAAAGTTCACAGAAATTATTATGGAAACCTTGAAGATTTTTTAGCGACTTCTAGTATAGTTATGTTTGTACGGGAGTAAGCAGTCGATTTATGAAGAAAATTTTACAGTTAGTGGGACTAGGTTGTATATTACCTATGTTCCTCGCCAGTGCGAGTTTAGCGGAAACAGTGGTGGAAAAAGTGGCTCGCACGGGATTTTTGACCGTAGGAACCCGTTTTGATGCGATTCCCTACTCCTACATCGATGATAAAGGAGAATTAGTCGGCTATTCTATGGATGTGTTGGAACGAATTAGAAAACGATTGGAAAATCGTCTCGGTCGTCCCGTCACCCTGCAAATGATTGAAGCTAACCAACCCGGAGAGAAAATTAACCTTATTCGCAGCGGGGAAATCGATATCGCCTGTAGTACGGCTTTTACTTGGGAAAGGGCGAAAGTGGTCGATTTTTCCATCAGTTACAGCATTTCTGGGATTAGGATTTTAGCCAAAAAAGGCAGCAATCTCTCCACTCCTCAATCCCTAATCGGTAAACGCATCGCCTTGGTTCCCACTTCCGCGGCCGTCGATGTGATTAAATTAGTACAACCGCAAGCGACAATTGTTACTACCTACAGCACCATAGAAGAAGCGATCGAAGCTTTAAAAACCGGTAAAATCGACGCAATAGCGGGGGATAGCATCTCTTTAGCGGGAACAATCCTCAGAGATAACCCTAAAATCTACGAAATCGTCCCCGAAGAAGCTCTAGCTAATTTTGGCATTGCTTGCATGGTTCCCGAAAATAACTCTACTTTTTTGGATGATGTCAACTATGCCATTGTTAAAATGATGCAGGATTACATCACCAATGATACGGCCACCGTTAGTCAAATCGATCGCTGGTTCGGTAGTCAAGGACTGGTTCCCATCCCCCCAGAATTATTAAAGGGGTTTTTTGCCTTCAAAGTTATCGAACACGCCCAAATTAATCCCCAAGAAGCCAAATAGGAGCATAAATTCAGGTGAATATCAGCAATAAAACCGGTTTAGTCGGCTTTCTTCTCGCTTTATCTGCTTTCGGTCTGACTAGCACCGCTCAGGCTGCCTCAGACGAGTCCAATCCCATTGAAGCGCGTTTAAGTCGTCTATCTAGTGCTGTACGCGAACGAGTTAACCAACTGCCGGAAGGTACTGCCGATCCTAGTTTACAAGCTTTAGGCTGGGGAGATGGTGGCAATCGCGGTTGGGGGAATAGTCGTGCTGGTGGTTGGGTAGATGGTCGCGGTGGTAGTTTTGTTAATGCGCGGCCCTGGCGCAATGGTTGGTCTGACCGTGGTGGTTTCTTTAATTCCCGACCGCGCTGGGGTAATGGTGGCGGTTTCTTAAATCGTTGGTAAGTTAAGGTTGGGTGAGGGGATAACTTTATCCTCGTCCCAACCCCGGTTTTATGATGAAATCTAGGGTGATTATTTTGAGGCAGAAAGACTCCATCAAGACGAAAGGAAAGTTGTTTGACTTCCACTGAGTCAAAGCGGTAGTTATTCGCTTCGCTGATAGGGAGTTGAATTAATTCAAAGAAGATAGAGGGGAATGATTGAAAGAGTTGATAAAAAATCGTGTCAGTTTTCATGCTTTTATTTTACAAGGCGATCGCATTTTTTATGTCCCGTTTTGTATAGCTCTAACTTGTTCAACCTCTAACTCTAAGGCGGATGCAACTTGCTCAACGCTTAACCCTAAGGCTAACAAACGAGGGACCGCCTCTAATGCTTTGTTTAGTCTGCCTTCCTGACGACCTTCCTGACGCGCTTCCTCGCGCACATCTTGAAAATACTGAGTCTGTTTTAATTCATCTAAACTAAACATAGTTTCTATCTCCCGACGATTGAGAAGCGGTAACTTATAAACAAGAATCGTCTCTATTAATTAGATCTCTTGCATAAGTCTAGACAAAATAGGATAAAATAGTCCAAGAGTTAAGATTGAAAGATGACTTACGAACAAGTAAAAACTTTAAAGCCAACAGAGTTCAAACGCTTGTGTGGCGTGTATCCAGATACATTTAA
>NZ_JBLZRT010000096.1:0-4505 GCF_048564745.1 Microcystis sp. | reverse complement strand
ATGCAAAACTATCAACAACTCATGCTTGTAAAGCTTGTACAATAGGGCTTTGAGTTTTTGTTAGATTGATATTTATCAACTTTAGAGCATTGCTGGACAGAGAGGGAGCTTGGGGAATTTTCTACAGTGTAAGTTCGGAAGAACCTGATTTTATTCTACCTGACGAACCTGTGGACAACAACTTGCAACCTCTCTTAGCAGCAGCTTTACGAGAATCCCTAGAATTAGCAGGACTAATTCTGGAATCGATGCTAATTGCTTCTAATTTTGGCTGGCTTATGTGCTACCGTTAAAACTCAAACTGTTGTCAAAGCACCTGATTGGGTTTATATTCCCTCAGTCAAACCGATTCCTAGCGGAAAAATTCGGCGCAGTTACACTCCCCATCTTGAAGGAGAAATTCCTACCATCGTCCTAGAGTTTATCTCGGAAACCGAAGGGGGTGAATATTCCATCAATCCTCACTATCCCTATGGAAAATGGTATTTTTATGAGCAAATCTTACAAGTACCTATCTATGGAATATTTCAGCCAAAAACCGGAGAATTAGATGTTTATTGTTTAGTGGCAGGAAAGTATGAGCAGCAGTTGTCAGATGAGAATAATCGTTACTGGATAAAAGAACTTAACTTGTTTATCGGTATCTGGCAAGGAACCAAAGCTGAATTTACTACTAATTGGTTGCGCTGGTGGGATAAGTCGGGAAATTTGCTATTATGGGGGAGTGAGTTAGTAGAGCAAGAAAGGCAACGGGCTGAACAGGAAAAGCAACGAGCCGAGCAAGAAAAGCAACGAGCCGAGCAGGAAAGGCAACGAGCCGAACAGGAAAAGCAACGAGCCGAGCGCTGGGCAGCACAATTGAGAGCGCTAGGGGTTGACATTGATGATAGTTTATGATAGAAAATAAGCTTATTCTTTACTGTCTTTTCCCTTACTTTTGTTAACTTCAATACTTCAAATTAAATTAGATAAATGAACAAAAATATGATCGATCAATGGCTTAAAGGAGTAGGGGCGTTCCTACTTATTCTTATTGATGTAGATTATCTTCTTACCACAAGATTTGGCAGATTGAAAGGAAATGAAAGGTATGAAGCAGTCTGGTATCTATTCATTTTAATTTCTATTATTTTCTTACCTACTATTTTGGGTAAAGTTTTGAACTATTTAAGTTCTATTTTATCAAAAATAATCAATAATTGGCAAGTCACAAATCAAAGTCGTAATCTTGAGTTTTTAATTTCGTGGGGACTTGGTCTTGTTTTCAACACGATAGCAATTCAAAAGCTCTTTACCCAAGGAACTGGTGGAAGTCTCAGGCTCTATATGAAACCTGAGATGTCATACAATTGGCGTGAACTGACAACCTATTTATCAAGCTTGAATTTTTTGGTGCTAATTCCAGTTGGATTAATTTTAACAGTTATTTTCTTTTTTCTCTTACATTTATTTTCTCTTCGTAAATTTTTGAGAACATTATTGATTGAGAATATAGTTTTTATCGGAGTTTTAGTGACGGTGACATCAGTTGCTTGGAGTCTGGTTTATACTGATAGATTGAACTACCATTTTAATGCATTTCTATTCCCATTAGCGGCCATTAATAGTGATTCCCCTTTTATTCCCCTTGTTGATGATGGATTTAAAAGTTTATATGGCGGATATTATCTTTGGCTTGGCCTACTATCACGATTAATGGGAAATAGTCTATTGTCTATTAAAATTGTTGTATGTAGTTTGATTGCTCTTCAGATTCTTCTTTACTATCTAATAGTTAAAGCTATTTACCAAAATCCGTTGATCAGAATTTGGGTATTTATTAGCTGCCTATTTTGGAGTTATTTGTATTTTAGGGTAGTGGCAGCAGATTTATACTTTCAATATTTTCCTTTAAGAACTTTATTTCCTTGTCTTTTGCTGGTAACTTTGTTGTATATATCTGAAAGAAAGTTTTTCGATAAAGCTAATTTTTTCCTTGGGTTTTTAACAATTAGCTTACGAGATTTGCTTCTAGATTTTATAGTGGCAATGGCTCTATTAAGTAATTTTGATTCTGGTATAGTTGTTTTGATTATGTACTTTTTTATTCACAGTTGGAATGAGTTTAAAATAGATGGTTTTAGCGCAAAAAACATGATTAAAAAATTAACAGGATTCAGTATCAATCTTATCATTATCATTTTCATAATTATTTTGGGCTTTAGAATTTTGTCTGGAGAATTTATGAACTTTTATAATTATATAGGTTTTACTCTTAAATTTGGCTCTGGCTTTCTAGGTTTACCTTTTCCAGATAATATATGGATGATATTTATGGTTGTTTACGGTTTTAACATCATACAATCTTTTCAGAGTCCTATTGAGGATAAAAACGCTAAGTATCGTTTTGTAATTGCCATCTGGGGAATAGTTAGCCTCTTTTATTTTGTCAATAGAAGTCATCCTGGTAATTTGTTAGCTGTATCACTTCCCTTCTTTCTTTCCTATGGTTGTTTGATTGATTATGTCTTTAGTTCTTATCGAAAAAAAATGTCCGAATCTGAACCAGAATTGATGCAGAATAAAATGGCATTTAGGGAATTTTTGCCAATCTTGTTGCCCAATTCGTTTGATTTATTAAGACTCTCCCTGGTCAGTGTATTAATCATGCCCTTTATTATTATGTCCCTAATCGCTTGTGTAAAATTTATCCCCGCAACGATATCCAATTTTCAACGCCCTAAAAGCTATTCACAAATGTCTGCTTTAGCCAGCTTGTCTGAGAGAGTGGCTACATTAGAAAAGCAACTAAACCGTCCATCAATTCTAATTTCCGATTGGGTTGAATCATACTATTATCTTGACAAAAACAGAAAAGTATTGTTCTATCCCGAGATAACTTCTATTTTATCTGGGGATAATTCTTTTCAGCCCCGTTTTATTGACGCTCTCAATAAATTCAATCCAATTGTCACCCTATGTCCCATAAATGTACCTGTCATAAAAGAAAATCTTCATGGCACTTTTTTACAATTACTCTATCAGAATAATTATCAACTTGTAGAGTCAGAGAGAAACATAGATGACCCTATCCTGAAAAATTGTAAGATTTACATAAAAGATTAGAATTGTAATAAAGTGAGAGAATCTTGACAAAATCCCATAACCTAAAACGAGCCGAGCGCTTGTCAACCGAATTGAGAGCGGTGGGGGTTGACATTAATGATAGTTTATGATAAGAAGGTGGCATCAGTTGTTCACCCCAACCAACCAATGGCTAAAGAAACCCTCCTAATTGCAGCTAACCCACTGGGGATCAAGCTACCACCGACCGAAGATGAACTACCTTCTGATGATGGTATTCCCATGGAAACCCAGCGACACGGACTGCAAATGCAGTTATTAGTTAGACCTCTCTCCGGGTGGTTAAAAACCCAAGGACGAGAAGCGTTTGTGGGGGGCAATATGTTTGTTTACTTTAGCCCCAATCAAGTGCGTAACGAGGATTATCGCGGACCTGATGTATTTGTCGTTGTGGACGTGCCTCGAAAAGAACGGAAAAGCTGGGTCGTCTGGGAAGAAGAAAAAGCTCCTGATGTAGTGATTGAGTTGCTTTCTGAGAGTACAGCGCCAAAAGATAAAGAAGAGAAAAAGCTTATCTATCAGAATCGTTTGCGGGTGACAGAATATTTTTGGTATGATCCCTTTGAGCCAGAAGATTTAGCGGGACATCGCTTAGAAGGGGGTGTTTATAAATCTTTAAACCCAGATGCTCAAGGCAGGTTCAGCAGCGAAATATTAGGGCTAGTGTTAGTCCGGTGGCAGGGAATTTATGGGGATGAACAAGAGCCGATTACTTGGCTGCGTTGGGCAACAGCAGAGGGGCAATTGCTCCCCACCATAGAGGAGTTGGCCGAGCAGGAAAAGCAACGGGCTGAACAGGAAAAGCAACGGGCTGAACGCTTGGCAGCAAAATTAAGAGCGCTAGGAGTTGAAGTTGATGATAGTGTATGAACTAATTGCAGGCATTGTCCACCTAGATGTCTATTTGATAATTAATTTAATGCACCTACTTAGTCGTGGACAGTTTATGAGAGCTTATTAAATATTAGGAAGGACTGTTTACGACAATGACACCATCTGCTATTGATTTAACCCCAAAATCACCGCCAATCACCTGGGAAAAACTGCCCGATGATTTTATTCTACCTGACGAACCTGTGGACAACAACCTGCAACCCCTATTAGCAGCCGCTTTACGCGAATCCCTAGAATTAGCAGGACTAATTCTAGAATCGATGCTAATTGCTTCTAATTTTGGCTTATGTGCTACCGTTAAAACTCAAACTGTTGTCAAAGCACCTGATTGGGTTTATATTCCCTCGGTAAAACCGATTGCTAGTGGAGAAATTCGGCGCAGTTATACTCCCCATCTTGAAGGAGAAATTCCTACCATCGTCCTAGAGTTTATCTCGGAAACCGAAGGGGGTGAGTATTCCATCAATCCTCACTATCCCTATGGAAAA